>JAGMZX010000038.1:0-20155 GCA_018005585.1 Candidatus Hydrogenedentota bacterium
CAGGCTGGTGAAAGCCTTCAACAACGACCCGCGTCCCGGCAAGCGGCCGCAGGATTTCTTAGCGATGTTCTTCGAGACCGACACGCCCACGCGGAAGCGTCTTATGCGGGAGGCCAAGGCGGCCCTTAAGGGCGGCGGCAACTGGTTCAAACCTTCCGACCCCCCCGCGCCATGCGCGGAGTCCGCATAATCTCTGAATTCGTGACAAGGCGGGGCGGGCGTTCCCGTCGCGCGCCGGCCCGGCCGCGGACCCGGGGAGCCGCGGTCGGACAAAAAGACTGCGGCACGGGAATCCCGCCTGTGCGAGTTGTGCTCACACGCGCCGGTATCCCGCGCCGCAGGGCAGGCGCCAGGTCAGGTCAGCCTTGCGCGCGCGCCGCGCTCACCCGTCGCCACACGGCGAGGAGCGCAACGGCCGCAAGCGCCACCAGCAGGTCGCCCCATGCGCCGGGGACGCGGCCATTGTTTTCGCCGCAACCCAACACCAACTGGGGTTTGCCGACCGCCATTTCTTCCAGCAAGTCCGCCTTGACGTCTTGTTCCGCCACGAAGCCGGCGAGTTGCAGCGCACCGAATTGGTCGCCTTCCCTCAGCGGCTGGGAGCAGGACGTGTGAAACTGCACGAACTGCAAGAGATTGCCGTCGATGTCGTAGATGAACACGCGCGTATCGCCGCGCAGGCGCGCCAGGTCCGTATTGTCCGCATCGATGTCGAAAGCCTGCCCGAGGGCGACTTCGCCGTCGAAGAAGATACGGGCCTTATCGTGGCTCGGGTCGTCCTTATCCGTGGCGATGATTCGCACGACACCCATAAGAGCCGGATCGCCACTGCAGATGACCTTCCCGGGTTCCTGCGCGTGGTCCGATGCCGCGCAACTCTCGCCAGTATACACCATCGTCAGTTTCCTCGGCTTTCCTTCGTCACAGTACTGCCCGGACACCGGCGGGTCCTCCGGCTCGTCGAGCGGGCACAGCAGACCGCCATTGCGGCTGTACCCCTCAACGACGAGGAAATCGCCGCGCACCAGTCCCGGCCCGATGGGTTGCGAGCAACTGGTGTGGATCTTCGCGTTAAGCGCGCCATTGACGAAGACCGAAATTTCCGGTCCGAGCGTGCCATGCTTGTCGACGCCGTTCACCGTGAAGAGGTCGCCAGGCTGCACCACGCCGGAGAAAGCCGTCGCGGTCTTTCCTTCTTTCTTCTGTTTTACTTCGATTGACGCACCCGTCGCGTCGCCGAGATACTGCAGCGTCAGTTGCGTCACCTTCCCGTCGCACGGGCCGCAATCCTCTTCTTGAGGCGGTATGAGCGCGAGCCCGGCAACGCACCAGGTCATCGATGCCGGGTTCAAGTCGGTTCCGTCGCTCTCAGACAGCAATTGCATGCTGACGAAATCCGCGCCCGCGGGCACCAGGACCTCCAGCACCTGCGAATCCCACTCCGGTCCGTCGAGGCTGGTGAACAGATTCGTGAACCGCTGGGTCAGGCCGCCGCTGATGATTTCCGTGACGTTCGGGCGCGTGTCACCCACGCTGCCGACGAGCACAGGCACTTCGGCAATCCGGTCATGCGATGCAGGCTCGAAGGTGAAGACCACCGGGGCCGTCGTGTCGAGCGGCGGGTCCAGCCGCCAATAGGCGAGGTCCTGTCCGTCCAGCAGCTGCAGTTCGCGGCCGGTCCCGTCATCGTAAAGGACGAGCACGCCCGCGCCGGTCGTGCGGAAACTGCTTTCCAGACCCGAAATCTCCAAGGCATTGCCGCCCGGGCCAACCAGGCCAAGGTCCGTGATATCCGCCCGGAACGTCTCAAAATACACGACCGAGAAGAAGTTCGTAGGGCCGCCAACGGCATCGCCCGCCACTTCCACCCCGTTAACTACCGCAGTTGCGTCGGGTCCTGTCTGCGGGTAATGTTCAGAAACCCAATACAGCAAGACCTGTTGAACGACCGCGTTCTGCGGGACGGCCACGAAGATCGTCGCGGGCTGCGGGACCCCCATCAATCCTGTGCCGCCCACCGCAAATCCGGAACCGGCCGCAAGTGGAATGGACGGCATACCGAGCGCTTCCGTGCCGTCTGCGCTTGCTATCTCCGTCGCGGCAACCAGCGCCAATGCCGCCAGCAGTTGAAATCGAAAACAGCCTTTCCGTTTCATTCTCTTAACCTCTCCCTTCCTGAATGCCTAAAATAGAAACCCTTGAGTCTCGCGGACACGCCACAGTGCGCATCCGCGGCTCAAATACTGCCAGATTTTTGACGCAAGCGGCATGCCAAAAATGGCAAAATCTTGACAGTGATCTTCTAAGTGACTCTCCTGCAATTGGTTACGAAAATCGACCACTGAAATCCTCCCGGGCTGTATTCGGGCGCATCTGTCGAATTGCGGAGATTCTCGCGGAGTCTCGGGGAAATTTCCGCAATACCGGGTCAAGACGGAGTACGTTGGGAAGACCCGGTACCAGATGGAGGGCGGTCGTGTTATGATTTCGTTTGGAATTCCGGGAGTGGTCAGGAGTGCTTCACGTGTCTATCCGGCTCAAGATCATCGGTATCGCGGTGCTGACGATTGCGCTCTACGGGGGGCTGGATTTTTTGCTGCAACGGACGGTGATTCAACCGAGTTTCAAGGAACTGGAGCGAGAACAAGCACGGCGGGACATGGCACGCTGTGTGCAGGCGTTGCGGCGAGAAGCCCAGCACTTGAGTCAATTCTGTCTTGACTGGTCGGCCCGGGACGACACGTACGACTACGCGGCAGCGCCGGCCGCGGTCTATGAGGAACGCAACCTGACCGCGGAGACTTTCAGGGACAATAAGCTGAATCTGCTCTACATCGTGCATGCTTCCGGGAAGGTGATATGGGGGGATGTCTATGACCTTGAGTCCGAACAGCCCATCTCGCTGCCGGACTTCTCGAGGACTTCATGGGGGAGCGGCCATCCGCTCTTGCGGCATGCGAAGGCTGAAAGCACCATCTCGGGCATCCTTCTGACCAGTCGCGGCCCCATGCTGGTGGCGTCGCAGCCCATCGTGCGCGGCGACCTGAGTGGGGAAATCCAAGGCGCGGTGGTCATGGGCCGGTTTCTGGATGAGGCGTACCTGGGTCTGCTGTCGGAGCAGACGCAGGTGCGGATGCGGCTAGTCCCGCTGGATGCGGCGCCGCCTTCGCAAGACGCCCCTGCGACACTGCGGCTTGCTCTGCAGGGCCCGTTCGACATTCGAGAGGCAGGTCAACGCCTGGAAGTGGCGGCGGTTATTCCCGATGCCTATGGCAAGCCTGCATTTCGTCTGCTTTCGGAGACGCCCCGGGAGACGATGGCGGAAGGGGCGGCGGCCATGCGCCTCCACGCGTTGGGCGCTGTCGCCTCCGGGCTGCTGGTGCTGTTGCTGTTGCTGCTGCTGCTGCGCCAGTTGGTCATCGACCCGCTTTCTCGCGTGACGGCGCACGTGGGCCGCATTGCGGAGAGCGGCGAGTTGTTGACGGCAGCGGATGCGGGGCGTTTGGACGAATTCGGGCAGTTGTCGCAAGCCTTCAATCGTATGGTCGAACGGTTGCGCCACGACAACGAAGTCCGCGCGCAAGCGCAAGACGCGTTACGCGAAAGCGAACAACGTTTCCAGAACCTGTTGACGTCCCTGGATGATGTAGTCTGGTCCGCGACGTTGGACGCGGGCTCATTGCTCTATATGAATCCCGCGGCGGAGGTGCTGTTCGGGCGCCCCCCCGCCGAACTGGGGCAGCATATGGATGCCTTCGCGCGCTACGTCCACCCGGATTATCGCGACGTGGTGGCGGAAAAACGCTGCTTCTTGCGTGCGTCGGACCACGTGGAGATGGAATACCCGATCATCCGGGCCAGCGGCGAGGTCCGGTGGGTCCGCGACCGGCGCACCGTGGTCAGCGACGAGCGCGGGCGGCGCCTGCGCATCGTCGGCGTGCTGAGCGATATCACGGACCTGAAACTCATGTACGAGACGATGAGCCGCAACCGGCACCTTGCCGAACTCGGGGAAGCGGGCGCGTCGGTGGCGCATGAAATCCGCAATCCCCTGGCGGGAATCAGCGGGGCGCTGCAAGTCATACGGACCAGCCTGCCGGCCGAGGACCCGCGGCGCGAGGCAATCCGGGAAGCGCTCGAGCAAGTCGCGCGTGTCGAAAAATCCGTGCAGCAGCTGCTACTCTATTCACGGCCATGGGAGCCGAAATGGCGCCGGGAAGAGGTGCGCGCGTGGTTGCGCGGCGTCTGCGCGGCCATCCGCGACCGGCACGGTCTTCGGGACGGCGATATCGTCGTGGCGGAGGGTCCTGACTTCAGCGCATCCTTCGACCCCGCGCTGATGGAGCAAGTGCTGGAAAACTTGGTCCAGAACGCGCATCAGGCCATGCCGGGCGGCGGCCGCGTCACGATTGAGGCGACGGAGACGGGCGCGGGTTTCCGGGTCGAGGTGCGCGACTTCGGGCCCGGCATAGCCGAGGCCGATTTGCCGCACATTTTCGAGCCCTTCTTTACGACGAAGGCCCGGGGTACCGGGCTCGGTCTCTCGATTTGCCGCCGCATCCTGGAGGCGCACGGTGGCTCCATCCAAGCGGTGAATATCGACGGCGGCGGCACGAAAGTGGTTCTGCAACTGCCAGGACGGGAACAACCATGAACGCGCGAATCCTCGTGGTCGATGACGAGAAGCTCATCCGCTGGTCCTTGCGGGAACGGCTCACCGCGGACGGGCATGAAATGCTGGAAGCGGGCGATATGGCGACCGCGCTGAGCCTGCTGCGGGACCACCCGGTGGACCTCGCGCTCATCGACCTCCGATTGCCCGACGGCGACGGCATTCACCTCATGCGTCAGGCGCTCCGGTTGCGGCCGGACCTGACGGTCTTGATCATTACGGCCCACTCGTCGATCCAGAACGCGGTCGATGCCATGAAATCCGGCGCGTACGACTACGTGAGCAAGCCGTTCGACATGGATGAACTTTCCTTCGCGGTCCGCCGGGCCATCGAGAATCAGGCGCTGCGCCGGACCCTGTCCGCGGAAATCGACCAGAAGAAGAAACGGTTCGGCATCGCGAGCCTGATCGGGGACAGCGGGAAATCGCGCGCCATCAAGGACATCGTCTGCCGGGTCGCGGCGAGCGATTCGACGACGGTGCTGCTGCTGGGCGAAACGGGCAGCGGCAAGGACATGATCGCGCGGGCCATCCACTACGAGTCGGCGCGCGTCGAGAAGCCGTTCATGAATATCACCTGCACGGCCATGCCGGAAACGCTCATCGAATCGGAACTGTTCGGGTACGAAGAGGGGGCCTTCACGAACGCCAAGGGCCAGAAGGCGGGCCTGTTCGAGCTTGCCCATAACGGGACGGTATTCCTCGACGAGATCGGCGACATGCCGGCTCACCTGCAGGCCAAGCTGTTGCGGGTCCTCGAAGACAAGACCTTCCGCCGCATCGGCGGCACGGGGGACATCCACGTGGATTGCCGGGTGATTGCGGCGACAAACCGCGACCTGGCGCACATGATCGAGGAGGGAAAATTCCGGGAGGATTTGTATTACCGGTTGAGCACCGTTCCGATCCTGCTGCCGCCATTACGCGAACGGGCAGAGGACATACCGCAGCTGGCGGCCCACTTTCTCGAAGTCTATAGCCGGAAACTCGGGCGGATGTTCGACGGGTTTTCGGAGGCCGCGATGAACAAGCTGCTCGCCTATTGCTGGCCGGGGAATGTGCGCGAACTGCGCAATGTCATCGAGCGCGCCGTGCTGCTCAGCCTTGGCGAAACCATCGGCGAGCACGACGTTGTCCTGGGCCGGGCCGAAGGCGCCGCCCATGCGCGAAAATACCCCGTAATCCTGCCGCCGGGCGGCGTGAAACTCAGCGAAGTCGAGCAATGCCTCGTGGAACAGGCCCTGGAGCGGACCGGGGGCAATCAGACCCAGGCCGCAGCCCTGCTGGGCATCTCGCGCGACCAAATGCGCTACAAGCTTGAGAAGTATCACGTCGAGACGGAGTAGGACCGGCTTCTTGCCCGGCCGCCCCGCCGAATTTCCCCAATGGGTGCGTGATTTTCCCCAGTCTCACGTCTTCAGCGCCGCCCGCCTCTTGTTGTAAGTAATTGATTTACAGGTATTTAAGACGGAGCGTATCCCCTGCAAACGTCATGGCACGACATTTGCCAATATATGTCGGCGCGCTTTGCGCATACCGATGGAGAGCGGGTTATGAGTAGACCGGAAGCCTTGAAGCGTAACGACGCGGGCATGACGCTTATCGAACTCATGTTTGCCTGCGGCATTCTCGCGCTGGCCTTTTCCATGATTTTCGGTTCGCTGATCAGCATGTCCGTTCTGGGCCGGGTCGCGGAAAGCCGGACGCAGGCGGCCACGGTTCTGGCCAGCGTGATGGAGGAAATAAGGGGGATCCCGTTTGACGATGTGCTGCAATACACGCCGCCGGATTTTGAAGGTCCCGGGGTGGGCCACAGCATCACGGTGGAATGCGCGGCCGCGGGCGGCTCCGAAGGCGAGGGCCCCGCGATGGTGGCGTTGCCGCTGGCCGCGGATTTCGGCGGGAAGTTGACGAATCCGCTCGAAGTGCGGGTGACCATTACGTGGCGCGAAACAAGCGGCCATACGTTTCGCGCCTCGGCCTCGGTGCTGAAGGAGAAATGATATGCGGAACGCAGGCATGACCTTGCTTGAAATCATGTTCGCCGTGGCCATTTTCACGGTGATCATGGGCGCGTTGTTTGGCATGGCCCTGAGCTTCGGCGAGACGGCTACGGTCCAGAACGAGAAGGCCACGGCGCACGACGAGGCGCGCCGGGCGCTCCAGGCGCTGGTCCCGGACCTGCACCAGGCGGCGCGTTCCTCCATCAATTGGGCGGAACTGCCCGGCGAGTCGCTGACTTATCGCGTTGCGGCGGACGTAGACGGAAACGGCGCCGCCGTGAATAGCAGCAACCGTCTGGAGTTGAGTGCGCCCCGCGTGATTCAACGGGACTTGGAGGACTTGAACGGGGACGGGCTTACGGCAGGCCAGCTGATAGCGGTCAGCGGCGGCGCGATGCGCGTCCTGGCCAACAATGTCTCGCCCGAATCGGAGCAGGCGAACGCGGACGGCGTTTTTGGAGACAGCGAGGACACCAACGGCAACGGTTTCCAGGACCGCGGCATCTGGTTCGAGCCCTGGGGCCGCGGATTACGCGTGACGATTCAGACGCAAGGGGAAGACCGGCGCGGCCGTCCGCTGCGCGTCACCTTGCAGGAAGTCGTCTTTCCGAGGAATTAGCCTATGAATACTCATACTCCCATGCTCACCCAAAGACCGTCACATAAACAGGCACAGGAAGGCATGGCGCTGCTTATTGCGCTCTTCTTCGTCTCGGTGGCGCTCGTGCTGCTGGGCGGCATCGCCGTGCGCATGATCAATCAGCGCACGCAGGTGGACCATTACGAGGCGCACAAGAGTTGTTTCCTCGGGCTTGAAACGGCCTATAGCCAGTGCCGCTACGAACTCGAACTCGCGGAGGACGGCTTCATCGGACTCGATTCCTGGATACCGCCGTCGCCCGGCGCGTTGCCCTCTTTCGATGACTCGGGGGTTACCCCCGCGGCGCTGCCTTCCATGCCCGGCGTCGAGTATATGGCCATGGCCGAGCAGTGGGGTGATGACGGCAAGGACAACAACGGCGACGGCGCCGTGGATGATGGCGCCGAGCAATGGATGTACACCATTCATGGCTGGGCGCGGGTGGACGAAAAGGTGCGTCAGGTCGAGGCGATCGTTGCGGCCACGGACGTAAACGTGTGGCGCAACGCCATCTTCGGCGGCGCGGGCATGGCGGGCGGCACCATCAACGGCAACGTCAGCATTCATGGTTCGGTGCATATCCTGGGGGATGCGGTGCTGGAAGGCGGCACGAGCATCGCCGCGATTGACCTCAGCGGCACCAGTCTTATTCACAACAATTACGATGGCGTGCCGGCGGACTTGCTCGCACGGGTGCCGCCCCTGGCGAAACGCGAGTGGAACGGCGAGAGCGACATAGAAACGCTGGACGCCAGCCTGCGCGTGAAACACGGGCGCGTGGGCATGTCGGGCAATTCGGAAGTGGGGTCGGCCGACACGTTCGGCAACGGCTTCAAGGAAACGATGGACGGCACGTACATCAACGATGGCTGGACGGGAAATGCGGTCGTGCCGGACGGCGACCGGGGTGATCCGACTAGTGTCTGGAGCGATAACGGCTGGGACGACCTCTACGACTGCGGCGACAGGGTGTCTTTTCCCCTCTTGACGGATGACTGGCGCGCGCCGCTCACGGGGGCGCGCGTGACGAACCCCGCAACCGGCGACTGGTACTCGCATCAGGACTATTTCGACCAGGTGCTGGTCGCGGCGGCCGACAACCCGGGCGACGGCGTGTACGTGGGCGACATCGACCTGTACACGATGGGAAGCCACTTCTACTGGAACGCGACCACCGGCACGAAACTGGTGGGTTCCTTGCCCGCGACGCCCCCCGGCCCGAACGACGACTACATCCTTTTCAACAAAGACACGGACGTGCTCCGGATCAACGGGCAGATCACGGTGCGCGGCAATGTGATCATGCAGGGCAAGGGCAACCAGACGACGATCAACTACAGCGGCCGCGGCGCGATTCTGGTGCATGGGGACGTCACGTTGGACACAAGCCTGCTGACCTGCAACAACGGAAACCCTGCTTCCACGGCGAACAGCTTTCCCGTGTCCAATATCATCGGTATCATGGCGGAGGACGACATGGTGGTGGGTTCGGTCGCGCAGGTGTCGCTCATGGGCGCATTCTACGCGCAAGACCAGATTGTAACCGCGAAACAGACGCACGTGATGGGCACGTTCGTGTCCAGTTATTTCAACATGGGCACCAATGTGCCGAACATCTACCAGGTCCCCAGCCTCGCGGACAATCTGCCGCTCGGCATGATCGGCAATTTCCCCATACTCTCGTTCAAGCAGATTTCCTGGCGTGAAATCGGAGTGGCGCTATGATTTTCTTCCAGGCAGGCGGTCGAACGGCGACAGCAGGCATTCTGGCGCTGTTTTCCGTGGCGGTCTCGGCAATCGTGCTGAGCGGCTGCGGCGGCAAGCCGGGCGAACCGCAGCAGCGCGGCGGCACGGTCCGCCCCGGGTTCGTGCCGCAACAGGTGGACGCACAGGGCGCGCCCGCCGATTTCCCGGCGCCGCCGGAACGGCTCACGCCGCAGGACGAGGCGCGCAACACCATCGAAGAGTATACGCGGCAAATCGAGGCGGAGCCGGACAATCCGGACACTCCGGCGCGGCTTATGGCGATGGGCAATCTCTACAAACAGAAGCTGCTTGATTTCGAGCAGGCCGCCGTTCAGTACCGCGAACTGACGGCGCGTTTTCCGGACTACCCGCAAGTTGGCCTGGCCTATATCGAGTTGGCGGATTGCCTCGAAAAACTGAACGACTGGCGCTCCGCGCAGTTGGTCTATCGCGAGATGATGGAACACTTTCCGCCGGATTCCCAGGAATACCTGTTCGCGCAGCAGAAACAGGGGCAATGATGCGACGGTCTCGCGCAACACGCGCCAGGGGTTGAGCAGACCGTTTCGCGCATCCGCGAACGTATTCACAATGACTCCTTGGGGTGTGCCGGCTTGCTGCCACGGTGGCCCGGGCGTCCCGCCCGTGCGGGTCAATCAAGGAGGTTTGCGCGCATAGGCAAGCTACCCATGCCACGGCGGCACGAGTGAGTTTCCTTTCGCCGCCCGGTTCTTGCCCTGTGCCGCATTGAACGCGCATACTATCGTTCTGCCCGCGTCGCAGTTGCGCGCGCGTGCCGGTGGAAAGGATGAATGCATGGTGGAACTTGGGGTGAATATCGATCACGTGGCTACGCTGCGCGAAGCGCGCAAGGGCGCCGCACCGGACGTCATTCTGGCGGCAAAGCTTTGCGAGATGGCGGGCGCGCACCAGATCACGGTGCATCTGCGCCAGGACCGGCGCCACATTCACGACCGGGACGTTGAAAACCTGCGCAGTGTGCTGCAAGTACGCATGAACCTGGAAATGGCCGCCGTGGACGAGATTATCGCGGTGGCTCACCGGCTCAAACCGCACACGGTCTGCCTGGTCCCGGAGAAGCGGGAGGAGGTCACGACGGAGGGCGGGCTGGACGTGGAGGCGCAACAGGACCGCCTCGCCGTGGTGGTGGCGGGCATGCACGCGCACGGGATCAAGGCCAGCATGTTCATCGATCCGGATGCGCGCCAGGTCGAGGCGAGCGCGGCGATCGGCGCGGACTCGGTGGAATTGCACACGGGCGCCTACGCGAACGCCCGGGGCGCGGACGCGCAGAAGGAATTGCAGCGGCTCGCGAAATGCGCCGATTTGCTGCGGCGTTTCCCGGGAATGGCGCTCCACGCCGGGCACGGGCTCACGGTGCGCAACCTGCGACCCGTGGCGGAACTGCCCGGCCTGCGCGAGGTGAACATCGGTCACGATATCATTGCGCGGGCGCTATTCATCGGCCTGGAAGCGGCGGTGCAGGAAATCCTGGACGTACTGGAAATGTACGGCGAGGAAGACTGAGTTTTCTTCGCGGCCGCGCGCTCCGGCCCTGCGGAGTATGCCGCGGCGCGATGACAGCGTTTCTCTTGCTCGGGGATGCGCGCGGCGGTGGGCCGCGCCTTACACGGAAGGAGCGCGTTGATGAAATACAGGAACCGTTGCGCAGTTTTCATGCTGTTGGCGTTCAGCCTCCTTGGCCCCTGCGGCCTTGCCGGCGCGGAGGCGGCGGTCACCGGCGGGCTGGTCCGGTACCAGGTGCTGCAGTGCGATGCAGACGGAGTGGCCAGCGTCTCGTGTGAAGGCACGTGGTCAGGCCAGGGCGCGGTGGCCGTGCGCGGGCGCGTGGTGAAGGATGGAAGCCCCGTCTTCGACTGGAAACAGGCGGGCGATGCGGGCACGGGCGCGTGGAAAGGCGCGCTGACGGGAATCCCCGCGGGCGGGCCGTACACGGTCGAATGGAGCGTTGGCGAAGAAACGTGCGCGGTCAGCGATGTGCTTGCGGGCGACCTGTGGGTGCTGGCGGGGCAGTCGAACATGCAAGGCGTGGGCAATATGCTGGACGTGACGCCGCCTCATCCGCAGGTGCACATGCTCGCCATGAACAACGAGTGGCGGCCCGCGCAGGAGCCGCTTCACATCCTGGCGGAATCGCCGGACCCGGTGCACAGCCAGCCCAAGAGCGAGGAAGAGCGGAAAGCCGCCATTGAAGCCCACAAGAACGGGCCAAAGGGCGCGGGACTTGGGTTGCCCTTCGCGGTCGAGATGGTGAAACGCACGGGGCGGCCCGTCGGGCTGGTCTGCGTCGCGCATGGCGGAACGTCGATGGCCCAGTGGGATCCCGCGTTGAAGGACCAGGGCGGCAGTTCGCTCTACGGCTCGATGTACGAGCATTTCCAGCTGGCGGGCGGCAAGGTGCGCGGCGTGTTGTGGTACCAGGGCGAGTCTGACGCCAGCCCCGACGCGGCGCCGCTCTTCAAGCAGAAATTCATTGATTTCGTTGCGGCGGTCCGGAAGGATTTCGGCGACCCGAACCTGCCGTTCTACTATGTGCAGATCGGGCGGTTCATCAACCCCGCGCCGGCGTCGCAACAGTGGAACGCGGTGCAGGCGCTGCAACTGGAATGCGAGGGCCTGATCCCGAACAGCGGCCTCGTGGCGGCTATCGACCTGTCGCTGGACGACTTGATCCATGCGGGCACCGCCGGGCTGAAGAAACTGGGCGCGCGGCTGGCGAACCTCGCCGAACATGACCTGTACGGCGGGAAGGTGTTGCGCGGGCCGCGTCCGGGCGAGATCACGCGTCGCGAGACGCCCCACGGCAAGCAGCTCCTGGTCACGTTCAACGATGTGAACGGCGGTCTGACCGCGCCCGGCCGTCCCGCGGGCTTCTGCGTGACCGCGGGCCCTGAAGGGGCGCCCGTGCCGTTCTTCCTCAACGAAGAGGTGTCGCCCGAATCGCCCGACACGATGGTCCTGTGGTACTGGCACGACCTGCCGGAGAACGCGCAGCTTTGGTACGGCTGGGGTTTCGACCCGTACTGCAACATTGAGGACCAGGCGGGCATGGCCATGCCGGTCTTCGGTCCGGTGCCGATTCCGTGAGTGTTACTCAGACGTCCCGGCGACGGGCTCGGCCGCTTGCCGGACCGGGCCGGCCTTCTTGCGGCGGAAGAGTCCGAGCAGCGATTCCATGTACGTGTAGATGACGGGCGTGATATAGAGCGTGAGCAGCTGCGAGAGGATCAGGCCGCCCACAACCGCCATGCCGAGGGGCCGCCGCGCCTCGGAACCGGTGCCGACGCCCAGCGCGATGGGCAACGTGCCCATGAGCGCGGCCATGGTCGTCATCATGATGGGCCGGAAACGGATCAGGCACGCCTGGAAGATCGCGTCGCGGGGCGGCAGGTGCTCATTGCGCTGCGCTTCGAGCGCGAAGTCCACCATCATGATTGCGTTCTTTTTCACGATGCCGATCAGCATGATCACGCCGACGAGCGAGAACAGGTTGAGCTCCAGGCCGAACAACATCAGCGTCAGCAGCGCGCCCACGCCGGCCGCGGGCAATCCCGAGAGAATCGTTAAGGGATGGATGAAGCTCTCGTACAGAATGCCGAGAATGATGTACATGGTGAGGATCGCGGCGACGAGGAGGACGTTCATCCCGCCCATGGACGACTGGAATGCCTGCGCGGTGCCCTGAAAACTGGTGCTGATGGAGCCAGGCAATAACTCGCGCGCGATGCGGTTGACCTGCGCCACGGCCTCGCCGAGCGAGTAGCCCGGCGCGAGATTGAAGGATACGGTAACGGACGGCAGCTGGCCGAGGTGCGTGACGGTAAGCGGGCCCACGCCGCGCGCGATCGTTGCGACGGTGTTGAGTGGAACCAGTGTGCCTGTCCGGGACCGCACGTAGAGCAGGGAGAGCGCCTCTGGGGAGAGGCGGTATTCCGGTTTGAGTTCGAGCACGACGCGGTACTGGTCCTCGGGCGCGTAGATGGTCGAGATTTGCCGCGAGCCGTATGCGGTATAGAGCGTTTCCTCGATCTGTTGCGCGGAAACCCCGAGAGCGGACGCCTTGTCCCGGTTAATCTCAACACGTGCTTCGGGATTGGAAATCAGCAGGTCCGTGACCACGTCCAGGAGCCCCGGCAGCGCGCGCAGCCGCTCTTCGAGCAGCGGCGCGTAGTGATAGAGGTCCTCGAGACTCGGGCTTTGCAGCGTGAACTGATACTGGCTCTTGGTCGATTGCCCGCCGATATTGATGGTGGGCGTGTTCTGAACGAAGGTCCGGATACCGGGCACCTGGGCCACTTTCGCGCGCAATTCCCGAACGACTTCTTCGACGCCCGCGCGTTCCTCGCGCGGTTTCAGGCGGATGAACAGGCGTCCCGCGTTACCCGTCGACGTGGGGCCGCCCGACCCGACGGAAGACATGAAAGCGGCGATGTTCGGGTCCTGGCGGACGATTCCCGCCACCTTCGCCTGATGGGTCTTCATGTCTTCGAATGAAATGCCTTGCGCCGCTTCCGTCGAAGCCATGACCTGGCCGTAGTCCTCGTTCGGGACGAATCCCTTCGGCACGCGGAGGAACAGGTAGCCGGTCGCGACAAAGAGAAAGACGAGCATGGCCAGCGTCAGAAACCGGTGGCGCATGACCGGGCGCAACGTCCACTCGTACACGCGCAGCATGGCGTTGAAGCACCATTCGAGCGCATTGTAGAAGACGCCATGGTTTTCCTTGTGAAGCGGCTTGAGAAAACGGCTGCACAGCATGGGCGTCTGGGTAAGCGAAATGAACCCGGAGATCAGGATGGCCACGCTGATGGTTACGGCGAATTCGTTGAGCAGGCGGCCCATGATACCCGGCATGAACAACACCGGAATGAACACGGACACGAGGGACAGGGTCATGGACACGATGGTGAACCCGATCTCGCGCGAGCCGCGGTGGGCCGCGTCCATCGCTTTTTCGCCCTTTTCCATGTGCCGCACGATGTTCTCGATCATGACGATCGCGTCGTCCACGACGAAACCCGTCGCCAGAGTCAGCGCCATCAGCGACAAGTTGTCGATATTGAAATTGAGCAGGTACATGGCGCCGAAGGTGCCCACGATCGAGAGCACGAGTGCAAGCCCGGGGATGATCGTCGCGCGGATGTTTCGCAGAAACAGGAAGATGACGAGAATGACCAGGCAAGTGGTCAGCACGAGCGTGAACTTGACCTCGTCGACCGATTCGCGGATCGAGCCCGACCGGTCATAGAGAATGTCCAGGTTGATGGCCGCGGGGATCTGCGCGCGGAACGAGGGCAATAGTTCCTTGATCGCATCCACGACGGCGATCGTGTTCGTGCCTGGCTGGCGCTGCACCGCCAGGATGACGCCGCGCACGTCGCCGAACCACGCCGCCACTTTGTCGTTTTCGACGCTGTCGAAGACATGGGCCACGTCCGCCAGGCGCACGGGCGAGCCGTCGCGCCAGGCCACAATGAGCGGCTTGTAGTCTTCGGCCCGCAGGAGCTGGCCGCTGCTTTGCAGCGTGAATGCGTTCCGGTTGCCCTGCAGGTCGCCCACGGGCAGGTTCACGTTGCCGGACTGGATCGCGGCGGAGATTTCGTCCAGGCCGATTTGGCGCGCGGCAAGCGCGCGCGGGTCGGCTTGAACGCGCACGGCGTATTTCTGCGAGCCGTAGACCTGCACCTGGGCGACGCCGCTGATCATCGAGATGCGCTGGGCCAGGTTCGTCTCGGCATACTGGTTCACCATGGAGAGCGGCAGCACGGACGAACTCAGGGCAAGAAAGAGCACGGGCGAATCGGCGGGATTCACCTTGCGAAACGACGGCGGGCTGGTCATGTCGCGCGGCAGGTCGCGCGTGGCCAGGCTGATAGCCGATTGCACGTCCTGCGCGGCAGCGTCGATGTCGCGGTCGAGCGCGAATTGGAGGACGACGGTGGTGCGGCCGAGCGCGCTGGCCGAATTCATCGATTCCAGTCCCGAGATCGTCGAGAAGCGGCGCTCGAGCGGGGTGGCTACGGCCGAAGCCATCGTTTCCGGGCTGGCGCCCGGCAGGCTCGCCGAGACTTGGATAGTGGGGAAGTCGACGTTCGGCAGGTCGCTCACGGGCAGCGACCGGTAGCTGGCCACGCCCAGGATCAGGATGGCCGTCATGATCAGCGTGGTCATGACGGGGCGGCGTATGAATGGGCTGGAGACGCCCATTACGATTCGTCCTTCGTCTCGGCCTGATCGGCGACAATCCGCACTTTGAGGCCCGGCGCCGCGCGAAGCAGGCCATCGATGACCACCGTTTCGCCAGGTTGCAGGCCTTCTTCGACCACCGTGACCTGCTGCCAGGTGTCCCCCGCAACCACTGGACGCAATTCCACGGTCATATCGTCTTTTACGACGTAGGCGAACACGCCGCTTTGACCCATCTGGAGCGCTTCGGCAGGCGCGACAACGACGTTCTCCTGAACCGCGACCCGGAGTTCGACCGTTACGTACTGGCCGGGCCAGAGCCAGCCGTCCTTGTTCTCGAAGGTGGCCTTGACCCGAAACGTCCCCGTTGCCTGGTCAATTTCATTATCGATGAAGGTCAGTGTTCCGGTAACGGGGGTATCCTCCTGTTCGGGCACGACCGCGACCACTTCGAGCGGCCCCTTGGCCTCATGTTCCCGGATTGCGGGCAAGTGCCTCTCCGGCACGGTGAAGGTGACGTAAATCGGCTGCATCTGGGTCAGGATTACCATGGGATTGGCGTCGTTCGCGCGGACGAGGTTGCCGCGATGCAAGAGCAGGCTACCGGTGCGCGCCGTGATTGGGGCCCGGATCGTGCAGTATTCGAGTTCCAGTTTGGCCTGGTCGATTGCCGCCTTCGCACTCGCGATGGCCTCCGCCGCCGCACGGATGGCGGCGTCGTTCGCCGACACGGCCGCGCGCAGGGCCTCGGCATGGGTCCGGACGCGGTCGAATTCTTCCTGCGAGACCATGCCCTGCGCGTGCAGGGGCTCATCGCGCTTGAGTTCGGCCTGCGCGTTGGCCGCCTCGGCGAGGTTGCGGGCCTTGTTGGCGCGGGATTCCTCCAACTCCGCCTCCGCCTTGGACAGGTTGGCCTCTGTCTGCGCCAGCGCCGCCTCGAAGGGGCGCGGGTCAATCGTGAAGAGGACTTGCCCCTCCTGGACCACGTCGCCCTCTTCGAAATGCACCTCTTTCAATTCGCCGGAAACTTGGGCATTTACGTGAATGGTGGAATAGGCCTCGACATTGCCGAAGGTGGACAATTGAACGGGCACGTTCTGCATCGTTACCGTGCCGGCGCGGACGGGCGTCGCCTCGCGCTGGCCGGGCGCGCCGCCATTCTGGGCCTGCTGCCGGTTGCAGCCCTGTATGAGACACAGCGGCGCGACGCACAGCGCGACGCGCACGGTCACGCGCGCCCATGAGGCTATTCTACTCACGGTTGTTCTCCCGAGGCTTCGGCCCTGTCCTCCGCAAACCGGTCGAGCGCCACGCCGCGCCGTTCAAGAATGGTGCCCTCGGCGGCGTAGAGCGCGGTCAACGCCTGAATGTAGCGCACCTTGGCGGTGACTTCATCGACGCGCGCCTGAATGAAGTCGCGTTGCACGATGAGCAGGTCCAGATTCGTCGTTTTCCCGGCTGCGTTGCGCCCTTGCGCGACGCGCAGCTGTTCCGCGCGGCTCTTGAGCGCCTCTTGCGTCGCGCCGATGCGCTCCCACTGACGCCGCACCTCGATTGCAGCGTGGCGCACTTCCGCGGCGATGGCCTGCGCGATGTCGGCGACCAGGCGTTCCGCCTGGTCCGCGGAAAGGCGCGCCCGTTCGTGGCGGGCTTTCTCCGCGCGGTTCAGCAGCGGCGCCTGGAATTGCACGCCGACACGATACTCGTCGTATGCGGAGTCGCCCAGGCGCCGGGCGATACCGCTCGAACTCTCGCCGTAGCTGTTGTGCCCGTACTCCGCAAACAAATCGAGCCGCGGCAACAGCGCATTGCGCGTCTCGAGCAGGTCCAGGTCGCGGTTCGCGGCGTCCAGTTTCGCCTGGGCCAATTCGGGCCGGTATTGCAGCGACAGCCGTTCGCTCGCCGCCGCGTCTATCGTCACTTCGGCCACCTCCGGCGCGTCGGCGGGGTCAAACGAAACGGCCCAGGAATCCGGAGTATCCGGGTTGAGCAGGCGGACCAGCGCGATGTTGCGCGCGCGGATCGCCGATTGCGCATCGGTCAGGTCGGCCATGCGCGACGCTTTCTCGGCGCGCGAAGCCATGACGTCGCCCTCGATGACCTTGCCGACGCGGAACCGCTGCTCGTCCTGCCGGAGTTGTTCGTCGGCGAGCGCGACGGCGAATTCGCGGATATCGAGCACCGCCTGCGCGAGCATGAGTTCGCAGTAGGCCAGTTCCACCTGACGGACCACGTCGATGACCTCGGCGCGGAACACATGCTCGCCCTGCGCGGCGCGGTTGCCCGCCTGGCGCAAGGCCACCAGGTTGACGGTCCTGCCCGCGCCTTCGAGCAGGGGCTGCGAAAGTCCCACGGTCCAGCCGCCTTCATACGCGTCGCCGGAGATATCCGAGTCTTCGCCGGAAGCCGTGCCCGTCAGGTACAGCAGCGTCCCCGTCGGGAGCGTCTGTTCCAGCGTCGCGGACCCTTGCGCGTCGTCCGTGTCGTCGGTGCGCCGTTCCGCCTGTTCGAGCACGGAGAAGATGCGGCCCGTCTGGTAAAGCACCTGCGCCGCGGATTGGAGCGCGTTCGCCGAGCCGCCCGAGGAACCGCCGGTGCTGCCGGAATAGCCCGGGGCCGTTGCGGGGCGCGACATGTGGCCCGCCGAGACCGTCGCAAGCAGCGCCGGGTCGAACGCGGCCCGCGCTTCCGGCACGTAAGTGGCCGCGATGCGCGGAGACAACCGCGCCACCTCTATCGACCGGTTATTGAGCAGCGCGCTCAAGATGGCGCCGTCACGCGTCAACGGAATGGGGCCGCCCGGCGCGTCCCGCGGCGTCTCGGGCAAGGTCGCGCGTATCGGCAAGGGGGGCGCGGGTTCCGCCTCAACCGCACCGGCGGGCGGCGCAACGCTGTCGGGCGTCCAGCGCGGAGCCGGCCCCGCGCACGCCGCCAGCAGCAGCGGCGGCAATACCAGCAACGCCAACGGGCGCCATACAGACTTCATCCGGCGCTCTCCAGTTCCGTTTGGCCGGATTCCAGCAGCACCTCGCGGATGCGCGCGTAGACTTCGCACCACTGGCGCGCGCAATCCGGGCCCACCCGGTCCAGCAGCTCCACGATTACCTGGAGAAACTGCCGTTCCGCGTCCTCCAATTCCGCGGCCGCCCCCGGCGCTATCTGTACCCGCACCTCCCGCCGGTCCGTGCTGCCGTGCTCGCGGACCACCAGCCCCATCTCGACAAGCCGGTCCGCCATGGTCGACGCCGACGGCGCGGACACCTGCAGCGCCCGCGCCAACTGCGTGATCGTCACCTCGCCCCGCTCCTGAATGACCATCAGCGCGTTGACCTGCGCCAGGGTCAGTTCATGGCCGGGCGCGCCATTCTTGTCCGTCGACAGCGCCGCCGCGCGCCGTGCCCCGATGCGCGCGCGCAACAGGCGGATGGTCTCGTAAATGAGCCGTGCGCATTCGAGGGGGGATTCACGCACGCCGGCATGGTTTGGGGCGGGCATATCGGCCGTACTTCCGATTAATTGACGCATTAATGTTTAGCGTATCTAAGCATACCGCGGCGTGCGAACGCAACGTCAGGCGTGCTGGCGGCCAAGGAATGCCGGGCCTGTCGCGGCTGTTTTTTCACCACACGCAACAGAGAAAGGGACGGCCATGAAGAACATCCTGACAAGGGCGGCATTGCTGCTGGGTTTCCTGTGTTTCCCGGTATCGGACGCGGTTGCAGGGGATGTGTACCAACTGGACCCGGTCCATTCCGCGGTGGTGTTCAAGGTCAAGCATCTCGGTTGCAGCTACACCTACGGACTCGCGCCGAATCTCGAAGGCGAATTCACCTATGACCCCGAAGACCCGGGGTCCTGCTCCATCTCCGTCACGGTCCCCGCGCCCGATATCACCACGGAACACGCGGAGCGGGACAAGCACGTGCTCAGCGAAGAGCTCCTGAACGCGGCCAAGTATCCCACGATGACGTTCCAGAGCACGGGCGTGAAGACGAGCGCCGGCAATCGGTGCGAAGTGAGCGGCAACCTGACGATCATGGGCGTCACCAGGGCCGTCACGTTCCAGGCCGAACTGGTTGGATGCATCGACGACGAACGCGCCGGGTCTCGCTGCGGCTTTGACGCGCAATTCACCATCAAGCGCAGCGACTTCGGGTTCACGGCGTTCCTGCCCGCCATCGGCGACGAAGTCACGCTCATGATCGGCATCGAGGGCGTCAAGCAACAATAGGGACGCGCTTACCCCGCAACCCGGAAACGGCTTTCGCGCCCGGACATGCGCGTCAGGACGGGTACGGGCCGCTGATCATCCGGCCGAGCACGCCGGCGCCAACCATGGGGAGATATGCGCAAGCTCTGGACTGCGGGCGCTTGTTCCCGCTGTGCCTCGCGGGCCGTTTGCCGGACGGCGCCTCCAGTGATATGCTGATTGCATCCAGAACTCAAGGAACCAGCGATGCGGGTTCATGGAGGGAGTGGCGCAAAGCAATGGGTTTTCCCCCGGGAAGAGGGGCGGAAGAACGTGAAAAGCGGCGAGCAGGGCTGGCATCCCATTCGTTGTAGCTATCCTCGCCTCAGAATTTGCAGAACCGCTCGCGTTCAAGGCTGCACTCTGGGTTGGCGGATTCATAGTGATGAGTATCATCCACATGCGTTGGGTACCCCTGGAGCCGCGATAGATGGAGGCGGCACCTAACAATGGGTTGCAGCCGACGCTGCTTCGCTTCGCTCCGCAACGCGGCTGAACCCGAACGTTCAGACGACCGCGGAAGGCCGTCTGAACGGCCCCGCGTCTGGAGCCTTGTGCTCGGCCCGCCTGCGGCGTTCGGAACACGCGGCTGGAGCGGGCGGGCCAGCGGCCCGCCG
>JAGMZX010000038.1:20255-42060 GCA_018005585.1 Candidatus Hydrogenedentota bacterium
GGCTGAACCCGAACGTTCAGACGACCGCGGAAGGCCGTCTGAACGGCCCCGCGTCTGGAGCCTTGTGCTCGGCCCGCCTGCGGCGTTCGGAACACGCGGCTGGAGCGGGCGGGCCAGCGGCCCGCCGATCAGCCGCGGGGCCGTTGGCCAGAGCGGAGGCGTGGACTTCCGTGTCGTCACAATGTAACATGATGTCATGCCTGTGGTGTTAAGATATCAGGGGTTCGGGTTCTTCTTTCACTCGAACGAAGGGGACCCGTTGGAGCCCTTGCACATCCACGTGCGAAAGGCGGAGCACGTCGCAAAGTTCTGGTTGGAGCCAGAACCCGGGGTTGCACGTGCGTACGGGTTGACCTCTGGCGAGCTGCGCGAGCTACTCGCCGTTGCCATCGAGAACCGTGAACTGATTCGGAGGTATTGGAATGAGCACTTTGGTGTCTGATGCTCTGGCAAGGCAGGTCAGATTCGACAAGGACAACCTGTGGGTGGATTTGGAGGACGGCCGTACGCTCGGTGTTCCCCTTGCCTATTTCCCCCGTCTTCTCAACGCCGCGCCTTCGGAACGGATGAAGTATGTGATTAGTGGAGGAGGAACAGGCTTGCACTGGGATGATCTCGATGAAGATATCTCTGTTCCTGCCTTGCTCTTGGGCGTCGGCGACAGATCCCGCAAGTCAATATCATAACGTGTGGCCGACATCGGCTTCCGGAGGACGCCGGAGGACCGGCGCCTGTGAAGCCGCGGGGTGTTCAGACGACCGCGGAAGGCCGTCTGAACGGCCCCGCGTCTGGAGCCTTGTGCTCGGCCCGCCTGCGGCGTTCGGAACACGCGGCTGGAGCGGGCGGGCCAGCGGCCCGCCGGTCAGCCGCGGGGCCGTTCGATTGAAAAAGAGGGAAACCATATGGCGACCGAATCGACCTGGCGAAATGCGATAGACAAAGTACTGACGGCATCGCCTACTCCGCTCCACTACAACGAGATCACGGAGAGAATCATTGCGGAAGGGCTTCGCCAAAAGCTCGGTGCCACTCCAGCGGCTACTGTCAACGCGCAGATTTCCGCCTCCATCAAGCATGACGGTGATTCCTGTCCATACGTACGTGTGGCAAAAGGGACATTCGCCATGAGATCAAGCGGGGCGCAACCCATGGTCAAGCCCAAGAAGGGAGCCCCGGATGTGCCAGAATCGGATGAGGAAGATCAGTATGAAATCATCTCCTCATTCGGAATGTTCTGGCGCAAAGATGCCATCGAATGGGGACCTAATCCAAAGTTGCTTGGCATGCAACAAATCGGGGCAACCCCCGTGGATTTCCGCAAGCAAATCGGAATCTATCTCTTGTACGATGGCCGCGAAGTCATCTATGTGGGACGGACAACGGAGCGACCGCTTGGCCGGCGGCTATACGAACACACGATCGACCGGATGTCCGCCAGGTGGGACCGTTTCTCATGGTTCGGCCTTCTACCCGTTTCCGAAGCCGGCACGCTTGGATCGTTGCCAAAGAACTATGATTCCGCAAACCTGGTTCCGGCCTTGGAGGCCATTCTTATCGAGGCACTTGAGCCGCGTCAGAATCGGAAACGCGGAGACGATCTGGCGGCCGTGGAGTACATCCAGCGGGTAGATCCGGAGATTGAAAAGAAGAGGGTCAAAGCAACACTGGATGCCGCCCTCAACAAATTATGAAAGTCGAACATGCGTGTGGAGCCTTGTGGTCGGCCCGCCTGCGGCGTTCCGAACACGCGGCTCGAACGGACGGGCCTGCGGCATGGCGCTGAGCCGCGGGGCCGTTGGGCTGGAGAATGAATATGGCAATTGTCTGTGATTTTTTCGGAATTTACCTGCGCAAGGACCTTATTCAGGACCGCTTCGCGGGGGGCATGAGCCGCTTTCGTCGTGTATGCCGTCCAGCACTGGAGGATGGACATCTTGTATGTTTCACATTCATGAACCCAGTTGAAGTCAACAACCTGCTCGAAGAACTATCGGAGCATGGCTTCCGGTGCGCTCCAAACCAGCCAGATTCCGACGTGGCCATAGTTGCACAACCACTTGGGCCAATCATTAAATACACATGGTTGGAATCTGGAAAAGTCGCTGGTTTCAACATATCTGGGTGTTGGCTCAAGGGAACAGAACCTGGCCATATCGTGTGTCCGGAATATATGCGTCCGCCAACCTCAGAGGACAATGATGAATTTGAACGCGAGTCTCCAGACACGGACGGTCATGCGTAGACACTCGTTTCAGATGCACAGCCCAACAAAGCCGATTTCCCCGACGGCAAAAGCAGCGCGGCTGAGTGGCGCCGACCAGCCGCGGGGCCCGTTGCCTGGCCAATAGCGTGAACCTCGCCGCTGACGGAAGTGTCGATGCCCGGACCGTTGCACGGTCGCGAGAGGACGGCCATGCCGTCCCGTGCGTGGGGGAGACGGGTCCGAGCATCACGGACGACGAAGTCTTGGACCGGGCCAGCGCGGACGAACCTCCGCTCGTGACCGGCGACAAGGACCGCGGCGAATTCGTCTGGAGCACCACGCTTTGCGGCGATTGACCGTTGCGACAAAACCAGGATGCCCGTGACGCGCGCCCGGAACAGACCGCTCACATCACGTAAACGGCAGGAATCAAGTCCTGGGATAGTTTCTAGCTCTTGCGGATGACGAGCAGGCGGATTTCGGTCATGTCTTCGATGGCGTAGCGGATGCCTTCGCGGCCGATGCCGCTGTCTTTGACGCCGCCGTAGGGCATGTGGTCGACGCGCCAGGAGGGCACGTCGCCGATCACGACGCCGCCGACTTCGAGGGTGTCCCATGCCCGCATGGCCTTGTGGAGGTCGCGGGTGAACACGCCTGCCTGAAGGCCGAATTTGCTGTCGTTGACCTCGGCGAGGGCGTCGTCGAAGTCTCGGAACGGGGTGAGCAGCGCGGCGGGGCCGAAGAATTCCTCGGCGTACATGGGCTGCTGGCGCGGCACGTTTTCGAGCAGGGTTGCTTCGAGCAGGTTGCCGGTGCGGCCCCCGCCGCAGAGCAGCGTGGCGCCCGCCGCGACGGCCTGGTTCACCCAGCGTTCCATGCGGTCGGCCTCGTTCTTGGAGATGACCGGACCGATGAAGGTGCTTTCGTCCTTCGGGTCGCCTGCCTTCAGCGCCTTGGCCTTTGCCACGAGTCTCGTCTTCAGTTCGTCGTAGATGTCCTCGTGCGCGATGATGCGCTGCACGCTGATGCAGCTCTGGCCGGACTGGTAGAACGCGCCGATGATGAGCCGGTCGACGGCGTCGTCGATGTTTGTGTCCGCGTCGACGATGCAGGCGGCGTTGCCGCCCAGTTCGAGCACGACTTTTTTCTTGCCGGCGCGGGCCTTGAGGTCCCAGCCGACTTCGGGCGAGCCGGTGAAACTGAGCAGTCTCAAGCGTTCGTCGGTGGTGAAGAGGTCCGCGCCGTCGCGCCGGCAGGGCAGGACCGAGAACGCGCCCTTGGGCAGGCCGGTTTCGGCGAGTACTTCGCCGATGATGAGCGCGCCGAGCGGGGTGAGGCTCGCCGGCTTGAGCACGAAGGGACAGCCCACGGCCAGCGCGGGGGCGACCTTGTGCGCCGCGAGGTTCAGCGGGAAGTTGAACGGTGAGATAAACGAGCACGGGCCGACGGGCACGCGCTTCCACATGCCCGAATAGCCGGCGGCGCGCGCGCTGCGGTCGAGCGAGAGCACTTCGCCGGAGATGTTCACGGATTCCTCGGCCGCGACCTTGAAGGTGTCTATGAGGCGCGAGACTTCGCCCCGGGCATCCTTGATGGGCTTGCCGCCCTCGACGCAGAGCGAGTGTGCGAGTTCCTCGGAGCGCTCCTTGAACCGCGCGACGCAGTGTTCGAGTACGGCCTGGCGCTGGTAGGCGCCCATCTGGCGCATGGGCTCCGCGGCACTCGCGGCCGCGCCGATGGCGGCGTCGATCGCGGAGGCATCGGCCATGGCCACGCGCGTGGCGGTTTCGCCGGTGTACTTGTCGAGCACGGCGAGGTCCGCGTTCGGCTGCTTCGGCTCATTCGCCAGGTAGTAGGGGTAGACATCCTTCAGCAGGGGCATGGCTCCTCCTCGACGGCTAGACGACGATGCGCAGTTGGTCCATGAGCCGGTCGTTTTCCCGGTAATCGATGGGGACGGCGATGACCGCGGGTTTCCCGGCGTTAAAGGCCTTGTCCATGGCGGGCGCGAGGTCGCGGGCGTTCGGTACGCGCAGGCCCATGCAACCGAAACTCTCGGCCAGTAGCACGAAGTCGGGATTGCCGAACGACAGGTTCGTGTGGTGCCCGAACTCGTTCTTCTGCTTCCATTCGATGAGATTGTAGCCGTCGTCCACCCAGACCATGACCACGATGTTCATCTTGAGCCGGACCGCGGTTTCGAGTTCCTGCACGTTCATCAGGAAACCGCCATCGCCGCAGATGGCCATCACCTTGCGGTCCGGGTGCACCAGTTGCGCCGCAATGGCGCCGGGCAGCGCGCCGCCCATGGAGCAGAAGCCGTTCGGAATGAGGCAGGTGTTGGGTTCATCACAATGATAGTACTGCGCGATCCACATCTTGTTCGAGCCTACGTCGCTGAGGAGGATGTCGCGCGGCCCGAGCGCCTGGCGCACGTCCCACAGCACTTTCTGCGGGCGGATCGCGCCCTCGGTGTCGTCATCCTTGTGTTCGGCGAAAAGCTGGAGTAGCATCTCGCGGGTCTTCCGCTGCCGGGGCACGTCGAAACGCAGCGGGTTCGCGCGCAGCCGCTCGTTTATCATCCAGAGCGTGTGCGCGACGTCGCCGATGACTTCCGCGTCGAGCTGGTAACTCTGGTCCACCTCGGCGGGCAGGAAGTCGATGCAGATGATCTTCTTGTCGCCCCACTTGTTCCAGAGGCGCGGGGGGTATTCGACCAGATCATAGCCCACGGTAATGACGAGGTCCGCGGCTTCGATGGCGGCATTGGCGAGGTTCTTGGTCTGGAGCCCCATCGTGAAGATGCACTCGGGCGCCTGGCGCGAGACGCAGCCCTTGGCCATAAAGGTGCTGATCACGCCCACGCCGGTGAGTTCGGTGAAGAGGCGGAGTTGTTTGCTGGCGCGGGTGCGGATCGCGCCGTTGCCAGCGAGGACGACCGGATGCTCCGCGGAGCGGAGCACCTCCATCGCGATGTCCACGATTTTGTCGTCGGCGACGGTGCGGCGCAGGTAGCTGCGTTTCAGGGGCTTCTTCGTCGCGGCCATGGCCGCGACGTCCTCGGTGAGTTCGACGTGGCAGGCGCCGGGCTTTTCCCGCGTGGCGACCCGGAATGCACGCCGCACCACCTCGGGGATGTTGTCGGGATGGACGATTCGCGCCCCCCACTTGGTGATGGGCTTGAACATCGAGATAACGTCGAAATACTGGTGGCTTTCCTTGTGCTGCCGCTGCAGGTCGGCCTGGCCGGTAATCACGACCATAGGTGCGCGGTCCATGTTGGCGCTGGCCACGCCTGTGACGAGGTTGGTGGCGCCCGGTCCCAGGGTGCTGAGGCAAACGCCCGCCTCGCCGGTCAGCTTGCCGTAGGTCTCGCCCATGAAGGCGGCGCCCTGTTCATGGCGCGTGAGGACCAGTTCGATGGGCGAATCCTCGAGCGCCATCAGGAAATGGGCGTTTTCCTCGCCGGGAAGGCCGAAAATATACCTGACGCCCTCTGCTTCGAGACACTTTACGAATAGTTCCGCCGCGTTCATACGGTTCCTTTATCCCCTGGGCGATGGCCCGCCCTGATACATCGTCTGACGGTTCCGCCGACAATCTCACATTACAATAAGCAACCCGGCAATCCGGGTCAATATTTCCAATGCGGGTTTCCCCCGGACGCCCGGCCCCGGCCCCGGAAGCGCGCTACACCGCAATACCCGGAGCGGGCGGCGCGGGACGTGACTCGGGGGGGCGCTTCTTCAGGAGGACTTCGAGCGTTTCCTTCATTTCCTGAAGTTCGGCGTGCTTCGGGTCGAGCCGCAAGCCCGCGTCCACATGCGCAAGGCACTGGCCCGCCAGTTTGACCAGGTATTCCCTGCGTACACCGCGGTCCATCGCCCTGTGCAACCAGGCAAAGGCGACCAGCGCCCGGCCGCGGTGGGCGAACAGCTGGAAATCCCGGTCATTATCGAAGCGTTTCAGCGCGCCGCGACGGCCCGTTCGTTCGAAACAGGCGAGCGCCGTCTCGAGTTCGCCGTCCGCGAGGGTGAGTTGGGGCGGGGACACGGCCCGGTAACACGCGCCGAGCAGATAATGGGCTGACGCGTCGTCCGGATGGCGGAGCAGGTATTCCTTGGCGAGCGGCAGGGCCTCCGCGGGCCGATTCGCCGAGAGTATCGCGTCCGCCTGCTCGAGCAATGCGGCACTCTTCCGGTCATGCCCGCACGCGGAAACAACCAGAACCGCCGCGGCGGCGCCTGCGAGCGCGCGCAGCCGGGTCATCGCTCTTCCCAGCGGGGTTCGAGCCGGAAAAAGCCGGTGGCCGGGCCGAGCCGTCCGAAAACCACCACCTCCGGGGGTTTTTCCGCCGCCGCTTTCTCGACGGCGGCCTGGAAATCCGCCAAGTTCGTTATCAGGTGGCCTCCGAAACGGAGGATGACGACGCCGGGCCGCATTTTGGCCAGCTGGGCAATGCTGCCCGATTTCACGCGGCGAACGATGACCCCTTCGACGTTTTCCGGGAGGTTCAGCGCGATGCGCACGTCGGTTGTCAATTCGCGGACGGTGAGCCCGAAGTGGGGATCCTCATATTCGCCCGCTTCCTGAGCGCTGCGGGGCCGCGTTCCGAGCACCGTCTTGAGCTCGAGCGGCTGCCCGTCGCGCAGGACCTTCACCGGGAGCTCGCGTCCCGCCCCGGCCTCGCGCACGAGTTTCGTGAAACCGAGGACCTCGCGGTCAAGCTTCGCCCGGATCGGCGTGCCGTCGAATTCCACGATGACATCGCCTGCGCGCAGCCCCGACTGTGCCGCGGGCGATCCCGGGACCACCGTGCTGATAATGAGTCCGCCGCTGGCCGGCAAGTTCCAGTATTCGGCAAACCGGTCGGTCAGCGGCTGCGTGAATACGCCGAACCAGGCATGTTCCTCGGCGGTTTCGATTTCCGTTTCACTCGGCGGGTGGTCGAGATATCGCTGGAACAGGTCCGTCTGGTACACAAGCGGGTGACCGCTGCGCACGTAAAGGTCGCCGCCCTCGGCGCGATTCAGGTCGAACCCGACGACGCCCACGACGCGGCCCGCCGTGTCCACTACGGGCGCCCCGACGAAACCATAACGGACGGCATCGTCCAGGCAGTAGGTGGTGCGCGGTTTGTCCAGGATTGCGCCGATGCGCGTCTCGATGAGGCACCGGGCGTAATCGAACGGCTCGCCAAGCAGGCCGAACAGTGCCACGGGCTGCGCCAGCGCGAGCGAGACGCCCCGCGCGAACCTGACATGCGGGAGGTTGAGAGCCCGGGCGGACTTGAGCCGCAGGAATGCGACGTTGACATCGTCGGGCTTCTTGAGGAGCACGGCCTCGTACTCCTGTTCGCTATCGCCCCGGCCGAGGGTGACCCTGATGTTGAACGGCTGCGCATTCTCAAGGACCATGTGGCCGTGGGTCATGACCAGGCCATCGGGAGACACAACGAGCGCCAGCGCGAGGTTGTCGCGTTTCGTAATCTCCCCCGTATTGGGGTTGGTGACCTCGACCGCGTAACGCACGATCCCGATGGCGGGGGTGAGCCGGGCGTAGAACTCTTCCAACGCCGGCTGGACAAATCCGTCCGGTTGAGGCCGCGCCGCAAACGCGGATAACAGGAGCAGCATGCACACGGGGGCCGTACGCGCGCGGGACGGTTTGTGGGCGTATTTCGCGTGCCGCTTCATGCCTATTCCGTCTCCGTGATTGCTTCTGGCGGTTGCGGCGCCGCTCCCGCGTCCCGGTCCTGTTCGACCAATACGAAGCGGGTGAGCGCGCCGCGCTTCACGAACAGGAGTACCAAGGGCTGCCGCGACGCGACCCGCGCCTGGTATCCCTCCTGGAACTGCGCCAGCGAGGAGACCTCCTGCTTGTCCAACTCGAGAATGATGTCGCCGTCGTTCAAGCCGGCGTTGCGCGCGATGCTGCCGGGCTGCGTGCCCGAGACGAGCACGCCCTTGCTCGCGTCGAGTCCGGCCCGGCGCGCTACCGCGGGCGTCAGCGCGACCGCCGTGAATCCCCATTCCGCGAATGCGACTTCTTCGCCCTTGAGGGCGCTGCGCTCTTCCGTCACGACGCCGATGGAAACGGATTCGCCGCCCCGTTGCAGCGTAAGCTGCGCCGATTCGCCGACCGGCAGAGCGGCGATCTGCTGGCGCAACGCGGGCAGGTCCTCCGCGAACCGGGCATGAACGGGTGCGCCGTTGATCGCGGTCAACACGTCGCCCGGCCGCACGCCCGCTTCCTCGGCGGGGCCGAGCGGGTCGACGTCGGCAATGACAACGCCGCGCTGCGCGGGGTCGTCCGTGGTCGCGAGCATTTCCTGCAGGGACAGGCCGAGCCAGGCGCGGCGCACGCACTGGTGTTCCTTGAGTTGCGCGATGACCGCTTTCGCCACGGAGATTGGGATTGCAAAACCCACGTTTTCGGCCCCGCGCAAGACCTTTGCGTTGATGCCGACAACTTCGCCGTTCAAGTTCACCAGCGGCCCGCCGCTATTGCCCGGATTGATCGCCGCGTCCGTCTGGATCCAGTTGTGATAGGGTTCGGCCCCGAGCTCGGATTCTTCGAGATAGCGGTCCGTGACGCTGACGATTCCGAGCGAGACCGATCGCGCGAGACCGTGCGGACTGCCGAAGGCCAATACGGGTTGGCCGGCCTCGAGCCTGTCTGAATCGCCCAGCCGCACATAGGGCAGGGGATGTCCCACATTCAGCTTGAGCAAGGCGATATCGGTGTACGGGTCCACGCCCACCACCTCCGCCTCCACTTCGTTCTTGTCGTTGAGCACGCATTTCACGAATTTCGCCTCGCCCGCCACGTGTTCATTCGTGACTACGTAGCCGTCGGGTGAAATAATGAAACCGCTGCCGACTATGAGGATTTCCTCGCGCTGGCCGCGCAGAAAGACTTCCTTGACCGGGCGAATGTGCACGAGCGCGGGGGCAACCTTGTCCTTCGCCTGCAACACGGCGCCCGAATACCCGCCGCCCAGGGTGGCGCACGCATGAAGCAGCATCGCCGCGGCCAACACGCCCGCGCCACGCCGCGATATTCCGCGAAAGGTGCTCACAACGGCCTCCTGAATACAGCACGGATAACAACGCGCAAGGGTTTTACATGCCACGATGGAGCCCATGGGGCCGATTATATGCAAGATGCCCGCTGCTCCGCGAACCCAGCGTGATATACTCGCGCCGGTTGGATGGAGCCCGGGGCCTTCGGACATGGGACTGCTTTCGAACACGATAAAACGGCAGCGCCTGCGCATGGTCGCGCCCTATATTCGCGGCGACGTGCTCGACGTGGGCTGTGGCCCCGCCCTCATACTCGAGACGTGCCGCGCCCACATCACGTCTTACACGGGGATCGAACATACGGACGCCCGCGTCGCGGCATTGCGGCGGCAATGTCCAGGCCACACCTTCCTCGTCCGTGACCTCGACACGGACCCGCTTGCGGGGTGCGGTCAATTCGATGTGATTCTGCTCGTCGCCGTCATCGAGCACGTTTACAACCAGAAGCACCTGCTGCAGCAGCTGGCGCCCCTGCTCAAGCCCGAGGGACGGCTGGTCATCACGACGCCCACGCCGTTTGGCAACGACGTGGTCCATCGCATCGGCGCCGCGCTCGGCCTGTTCAGCAAGGACGCCGCCCACGGCCATGTGGTGATTTACAACAAGCGCAGGCTGGCGTTGCTGGCCCGTGAATTCGGGCTGACGCTCGAGCATTACCGCAGATTTCAATGGGGCTGCAATCAATTGGCGGTGTTGCGGAGGGCATGAGCCGCAGGCAGTAACGGGCAGGCAAGGCGACTCAGGCAGTGCTCGTGGCACGCATAAGCTCTCGATACGCCGCCAGGTGTTCCTGCGCAATCGTTTCCCACGAGAAGCGCTTCAGGACGCGGCCCGAGAGTTCGGCGAACAACGCTGTCTGCCCACGTGCGTCCGCGAAAAAGGCCTCGATCCGGCGCGCCAGCGCCTCGGGCGCAGACGGCGGCACGAGCCAGTTCGGGTCCCGGTCCACCCAATCGGGCAGGCCGCCCGCTTCCGACACCAGCAGAGGTTTGCGGTACGGCATGGCCGTCGCGCATACCGCACTCTGCGCGTCGAAATGACGGTAGGGCAACACGACCAGGTCCGCGGCTGCGAAAAAGAACCGCAACCGGTCTTCCGGGATGTAGTCGAGGAAAAGATGGACACGGTCCCGCAGCGCGTTCGCGTCGATGATTTGCTGATACGGCGCCCACGAGGTCCACGGCTTGCCCGCAATGATGAGGTGGACATCGCTCCGCGTGGAGCCGGGCAGCGCGAACGCGCGCAGCAGGTCCTCCACGCCTTTGTACGGGCGAATCGTGCCGAAGACCAGTACGTAACGCCGGTCCGGCGGCAGCCCGAGCGTCGCGCAGGCTTCTTCCCTGTCCGCGGGTCGGGCATCCGGCATGCAGGGGCCCATCGCGACTTGGAACACCTTCTCCGGCGGCAAGCGGTAATGTTCAAGCAGTTGCGCACGATTGATCTCGCTGTGGACGAGCACCCGGTCCGCCAACTTGCAGATAGACCGGGTGGCGCGCAGGTAGTTCTTGTCCGGTTCGTGGGGCAACACGTTGTGCACGGTGAGCACCACCGGCTTTCCCCGAATTTTCATGGCGCGGGCGATGGTCCACGTTGGGGGCCACAGCGGCCAGCTCCACCATTGCGCGTGGAATACGTCGGTCCCGGTCAGCAGGCCCGCGCGCAGCCAGCCCGCCGGGTTGTACCACGTGAGCCGGTGCTCGACCCTGAGGTTCGGTTCCTGCAAGAGCGCCTTCGTCGGGTCCATCGCCTGTTTCACGCCGGGGAATAAGAACGCCGGATACATGCGCTTGAACCCCAGCGCGTGCACGCGGCACAGGCGCGCGAGCGCGCGCGCGATTTCGCGGCAGTAGTCCTGCACACCCTGCGCCTGGGGCGGAAACGCGCCCAGCATGGCGACGCAAAGCGGCGTCCCGCATGAATCGGGCGCGCCGTCAGAGGGTGCTTCGCGCCTGTTTTCCGGCATGCCGTGCATTGAGCCTCGCGACGTACAAGAAGGAATTGCGTTTACGCCCGCAGTGTAGCACAGGGCGCATAAGCGCGGGGCAGGAGACCGGTGTCCCGGAGATAGCCGGTTGTCAGCCGTTCTTGCGCTGGAACTCGACCATGAAGTCGTGCAAGGCTTCGCAGCCAGCGCGCGGCATTGCGTTGTAAATCGAGGCGCGGCAGCCGCCGACGGAACGGTGCCCCTTGAGGCCGTCCATGCCCGCGGCCTTCGCCTCGGCTACGAATTTTGCCTCGAGTTCGGCGTTTGGCAGCGTGAAGGTCACGTTCATGAGCGAACGGCTGCCGGGCAGCGCGTGACCCTTATAGTAGCCTCCGCTCCGGTCGATTACGTCATAGATCAATTGCGCCTTGGCCTGGTTGATCGCGGCCATTTTCTCCAGACCGCCGATGTCGTCCTTCAGCCACTGCGTGACGAGGCCCGTCATGTAAATCGTGTAACACGGCGGCGTGTTATAGAGCGAGTCATTATCGGAGGCGACACGATAATCGAGCAGTGATGGCAATCCTTCCGGCGCGCGGGCGATCATGTCTTCACGAAGAATCACGATGGCCATGCCCGCAGGTCCGGCGTTTTTCTGCGCGCCGGCGTAAATCATGGCGTACTTCGTGGCCGCGATCGGCCGCGACAGGAAATCCGACGACGCGTCGCAAATCAGCGGCACAGCGCCCGCGTCGGGCTCTTCGGGGAACTGCGTGCCCTGGATGGTCTCGTTCGACGTGAAATGCAGATAGGCCGCGTTCGGGTCCCGGTCGAGCTCCCCGTTTTTCGGCATGCGGACGTAGTTCTCCGCCTTGCCGCTCCAGACGGTGCGCACCGCGCCGAACCGCTTCGCTTCGTTCATCGCCTTGTTCGCCCAGGAGCCACACTGGATATAGTCGGCCGATTTGTCCTTGCCGAGGAAATTCATGGCAAGCATGATGAACTGCATGGTGGCGCCGCCCGCGAGAAAGAGCACGCGATAGCTGTCCGGCAGGCCCAGGAGCGCCTTGATATTCGCCTTGGCGTTCTCATGAATGGTGGCGAACGCCTTCGAACGGTGGCTCATCTCCATCACCGACATGCCCGCACCCGGATAGGATACGAGTTGAGCCTGAGCCCGCTCTAACACCGGCAGCGGCAGCACGGCCGGCCCCGCCGAGAAATTGAAAATGCGCTGTTCCACTGATGTAGCTCCTTTCGTGGAAACGTACTTGTTACGCTTGCCCTGGAAGTGCGGCAACACACCCGGAAACGGGCATGAGACTGGAACGGAACCATGATAGCAGGAACGCCGCGCCGCGCGCCACCCGCGCCGAGGGCGGCCTCCCCCGCGCGCTAGCGGCGCAGTCGCGATTCGCGCGCGGCGCGGCGGCGGAACCAGTGGCGGAGCACGCCGTACGCGATGCTGAATTTGCTCGTGTAGGTGTGCAGCGCATACAGCAGCGCCACGGCGAAGGAGTTGCCCCGGCGCAGGAACTGTATCGTCTTGCGCGTCAGCAACGCCGGTATCAGCAGGAGAATGGCCGCGCTTGCATACCACGGGCCTGTTATCAGCAGGGCCATCGCCGCAGCCGCGGCCGCCACCCAAGCGAGAAGGCCGCGGACTTCACGCGCCCACAGCGGGTCCGCGGTGTGGCGGCAACGGGCCGCGATCTCCGCGTAGGTCTCGCCGCAGCGCACGTTGCGGCGCAGGTAGTCGCGCAACCCGCGGTAGGCGAGGTCGTGTTCGACCATGGGCGCGTGCAGATGGAGCACCTGCATGCGCAGCTCATTGCGGATGCGCCAGCACAGGTAGGGTTCCTCGCCATAGGCGACGTCCTCGGGGAATCCCCCGATCTCGGCGAGCGGGGCGCGCCGGAACAGGGCCGCGCCGCCGCAATACAGACTCGGACCTTCGGGGAATTCCCAGTCGAGTTGCAGCGCACGGTAGTAAATACTGGAATTGACCTCGCGCATGCGGCCCCAGACCGCCGCCGCCTCGGGGTGTTTTTCCAGCGCTTCCATGCCCGCCCGGATCCAGCCGGGGGCGAGTTGCATGTCCCCGTCCAGGAATTGCACGAATTGACCCGAGGCGTGGCTCAGGCCGAGATTCCGGTTCTCGGCGGCACGACGGCGGCGTTCGCCGCCCAGGCAGTGGTCCGCGCCCGCGCGGCGCGCGATATCCGCGCTGCCATCGGTGGAGCCGCCGTCCACGTACAGAATTTCGGTGCGCAGACCGTCGAGGTCTGCTTCACGCACGGAACGGAGGCACGCCCCGACCGTCGCGGCTTCGTTGTAGCCGATTACGACAAAGGAAACATCGGGGGCGTCATCCGGTTGCGTGTCGCTGGTCATTGGGAACGTTCCTGCCTGATGCGGCGGCGGCGCCGCGCTGTCAGTGTAAGGCTACGACGCCGCGCCCGCAAGCGGGGCGGCGGCGCAGGCACAACAGGCTCTTATCATTGTATGTCCGGATGTGTTACACTGCACCCGAGGGAACACGCCGCGGGAGCGGAAACAAGCTGCGTCGCGCTATCTGGAAATGAACCGCGCGGCTGTCTTAGCATGCAGCGAAGAAACGGCCAGAATCGAGGACGAGGCGATGCGCGAATTTGACGATGTGTTGGGGGGCATGCATCCTGTCGCCGCCAACAAGCGCCCCGGGAAGAAGAAAAAAGAGAAGAAGAAGGACAAGGGTGCTTCGGGCGGCAAGGGAACCCCCAAGACGGCCGCCGGGCGCAAGGCAGGTTCCAAGGCTCTTGCGGCGCAACCCGGCGCGGACCTGTTTGCCGCTGAGGCGGCGCCCGCCGCCGTGCCGGCGGAAGCCGCGCCTGCCCCTGACGCCGCGCCGGAGGCCGTTGCGCACGAAGACAAGCCAAAAGCGGTCAGGAGCGCCCGCCCCGCGATGACGGACGTGCAGGGCGAGATCCAGCGGTTGCGCGCCGAACTACAAGAGCAACGGGAAGCGCGCGCCGCACTTGAAACGCGTCTGCGCGACGCTGAGACGCGTTTGCGCCAGGCAGAATCGCACCGTGTTTCCGCTTCGGCCCCAGCGCCTCCGGCTACGGCCCCAAAACCCGGCCTGCAGGACCTGGGTATTTTCGCGCCGCCCGCGCCGCCGGGAAAGAGCTCCCCGGCGGAGTTTACGGCCTTGGAAACGTGGTTCATGGAAGCGGAACTGCGTACCAGCGCCGCCGCGGGCGCGTTGGCCAAGCCCGCGGGGGCGCAGGTGTCTCCGGCGCTGCTGCAGGACCTGTCGGACAGCGAACTTGCCGCGAGACTCGCGTCGACGCGGCTCGCCGTCGAGGCCGCGGAAGCGCGGGCCGCCTACAATGCGCGTCAGGTGAAGAAACTGACGGAGGAACTGGCCGAGGCTCGCGCGGCGCAAATCCGTTCCGAGGCGCGTATTCGCGCGCTCGAAGGCCGCGTGCAGCAGACGCAGGCTCGTGCCGGCCTGCTGGGCAAGTACGTCGAAGAGCGGATCTCGGAGCCTGCGCAGGAGCCGTTGCCGTGGGAGCTTGACAGCCTCAAACCGTTCGCCGCGCCCGAACCCGAACCGCAGGCCGCGGATGCAACGCAAGAGCCGGAAATCCAAGAAGGGCCCGCCGTCGAGGCCGCGGCGGCCCGTGCCGAAAACCTGGGACTCGAACTCGGCCCGCCGCTCGAGCAAGAACCCATCAAGGAGCCGGAAACGCCCGCGGCGGTGGCGGATGTGACGCCGGATGACCTTGCCGCCGTGCTCGAATCGTGGGGACGAGAGGGACCGGAACCTGCGCCGGTGCCCGGCGGTGAGCCGCCGGCGCCGTCTCTTGACGCCGCAACAGAAAGCGAAGCGGAACCGCAACCGGATGTCATGCGGGAGGAACCGTCCGGCCCCGCCCCGGACCTGAAGACCGCGGCGGAAGCGGAACCCGCCGCGTCCGAACCGTTGTTGGCCGACGTGCTGGCCGGATGGGGGCAGGATGTCTCGGAAGCGGAATTGTCGGTGATGGAACCGGAGCGCGAGACCGCGCCGGAATCCGGGCTTGAGCCGGAGTTCACGCGCGCGCGCGCACCGGAGCCATCACCCGAAGCTGAGCCGGTGTCCGGGGGCGAGGCCGCGCCCGCGCCGGAACAGGTGGCCGAGCCGCAGCGCAAAGACGGATCCGGCAGCATGGCCGAGGCCTTAGGCATCTGGGGCGGCATGCAGGCGGAACCGGCTCGCGAGGAACCGCCCGGTCGGGAGACGCCGCCGCCCCGCGAGGTGGGCAAGAAGAGCGGAAAAGACGCGATGGTGGATGCCCTCTTGCGGTTCATGGGGCCTGGTTCCTGACCGGTAACGCCGCGCCCATGCTGGAGCACGCCGTGGAGAAGTTGACCTTATCCTGCGCCTGTGGCCAGGAGATGCTGGTGCCCGCTTCCGCGATGGGCAAGGTGGGGCTGTGTCCGAGCTGCGGCGCGGAAATCCGCATTGAAGCGTCCAACACCCGCGCGCGGGAAGCCGCGCCCGTGGCGGAGCGCCGCGCTGGCAGCGGGCTGCTGGGCTGGCAGCGCGCGGTGGCGAAACGGGTCAGCGAGCCGCGCGAGGAATCGTGGCGCAAATTTGCCGCCGCGGTCGATCTCTACAACGCGCACCGGTACGCGGAAGCCCTTGCATTGCTCGATACGCTGCTGCAGGACTACCCGGGCAACCCGCACATCGAGGCCGCGCGCCAGGAATGTCTGCAGCCGCTGCTGGGCGCGCCTGCCTTGCCGCGTCTCTACGACGACCGGCCCGTGCCTGACCAGACCCTCAATGCCGAACTCGTGAAAAGCGTTGTGCTGGACAAGCTGTTGCACGGCGATGACGCCACGCAGCTGCGCGCGGCGGAAATCGCCGCGCATCTGCTCGGCCTCGGCAGTGGCGGCCACGCGCCCGCCTCCGCGCCCGACGCACTCCTGCTGGAGCCGCGCGAAAAGACCGGGAGACCCGCGGCGGAGGGGAACGGCGACGCCGCGCTGCGGGCCGCCGTGCGCGAGGCCGTGGCGGAAGGGCTGCGCGATGCGCTCAAGCGCGGCGCGGGCCGCGCCGCTGCATCGGGCGCAAGACACGGCGGGGTTCGCAAGGCGGCCGCGGAGAAAGACCGGCGCGGCGTCGGCGATGAAATCGCGTAGGCCAGCGGCGCTATAGCCGGTACAGCATCAGATAAATCAGCACGCCGGTGACCGACACGTACATCCAGACCGGCCAGACCCATCGTACAATCCGCACGTGAGCGTCGAAGCGTTTGCGCAGCGCGAACGCCACGGCGGCCAGAATAAAGGGAACCATCAGCCCCGCCAGCGGGATGTGGGTGAAGAGGATAAAGTAGTACACGGCGCGGAGGACGCCTTCCCCCTCGAATGGCGTACGCGCACCCGTCCGGGCGTGGTAGTAGAGATAAGAGACAAGAAAAGCAACGGAACACAGAAGCGCCGCGATCATCATCTTCTTGTGGAGTTCCGGTTCGCGCATGCGTTTGATGGCCAGCCAGCCCGAAAGCAGGAACAACGCGGCGGCCGCGTTCAGGATCGCGTTCACCTTCGGTAGCTGCGAAAGGCCGCGCCCGCTTTTCAGCAACTGGCGGATACCGGCTTTCAACTGCGCGACGGCCTCCGCGTCGGTGCCCGTGTAATAGCCCCGTACGCGGCCCCGCTGGTCGACCAGGATGAAGCGCGTACTGTGAAAGATGGGCTCGTCCGCGGCTCCGACCTTGAGCGCGACGCCGGCACGCTTGATGACCTCCAGGTCGCCCGTGAGAAAATGCCAGCGGCTTGTGTCCGCGTCGAACTGCTGCGCATACGCGGCGAGCCGCTCCGGCGTGTCCCCCTTCGGGTCGACGCTGAACCCCACGAAATGCACGGACGGTGCGCCCTTGAATTCTTCTGCCACTGCGGCCATTTGACGGTTCATGACCGGGCACGGTCCGGAGCACGTGGAGAAGAAGAAATAGGCGACCCAAACCTTGCCGTCGAGATCGGCCTTGCTGAAAGGCGCCCCGTTCGTGGCGGTCAGGGTGAAGTCGGGGACTTCCGCCTCGACGGGCAAGTCCTGGCATCGCGCGCCAGCGCCGAACGCGACGTTGAACAACGCAGCCAGGAACAGGCGATGTGCTGCAGCCATAACGCGTATCCTTCTTCGCCTTTTTCGCTGCCGGACGCATCCTGCGGCGGCAAGACGTCAAAACCGGGGAAACACGCGCGCGCCGCCCGGGATTCCGCCGGGGCTCACGTGGGCGTCTTGCGAAACAAGTACAGGCCCGCGCCCAGGAACAACGCGTTCGGCAGCCACGCCGCGGCCGCGGGCGGCAGTTGCTGGATGTGGCCGAGTCCGGTCGCGACGAAAAACAGAAAGATGTACGCGAGGCCGATGGCGATGCTGAGCCCGAAACTGACCGCGATGCCGCCGCGGCGCACGCGCATGGCGAAGGGCACCGCCAGCAGGCTCATGATGAACAGCAGCGCGGGCTGCGCGAACTTGGCGTGATAGTCGACCCATTGCGCCTGGACCGGCATGCCCAGTCCTTGGGCGAGGCGCAGATCGCGCCGCAGCGTTGCGGCGGATTTCGACTCGGGCGATTCGTCCAGCGCGAACAGCCGTTCCGGCGCCTCGGTGAAGGGCGCGGGGGCCTGTGTGATGCGCGTCGTGCGTTCGAGCTGGGCGGCGCGGTCGAAATCGAACCAGCGCCCGTCCTCGAGCAGCCACTGCTGGCGCTGTTCGTCCCAGAAGATGCGCTTGGCCTGAATGTCCTGCACCCGTTCCGGCGTGATGGAATGGATGATGGCGCCCTCGCCTGTCAGGGCACGGCGGTTGAACTTGCGGATATGCGCGGTCCACTCGCCGGACAGATTGGTCCAGCTCACACCTTGGCGTTCACCCGGGGCGAAACGCCGGAAATATTCATTGTCCAGGCGTTCAAAACGGCGGAATGCCGCGACGCCGAGCGTGTCGCAGACGAAAAACGTGCCCACGCTCAACGCGAGCGCCAGCAACAGCGGCGCGCGCACGAACCGGCGCAGGCACACGCCGCCCGCAAGCGCGGCCGTGACCTCGTTGTCCTGCGCCGCGCGCCCGAACACGACCAGCCCGGAGAGCAGCATGCCGATGGCCGCCGCTTGGTATTTGAAGAGCACCGCCGGCGCGAAGGCCATGTAGTAATCCAGGACGAGGTTCCACGGCACGTCGTATTTTTCAATCTGGCGCCGCCGCGTTGCGAGCAGGTCGACGACGATGACGATCAGCAGCAGCGCCACGGCCACCTTCACGAGCGTAAAGAACAGCCGTTTCGTCAGATACCGGTCGAGCAACGTCATATGCGGTCCACCCGCCACACGAACACGAGCCCCGCAAGACCCAGCGCAATATTGGGCGCCTGGCCCATCAGGATGATCTGATAGAGCGGCATGAGCGACGCGGGCTCGAACAGGCGATTCATGGTGAAATAACTGATGAGCACAAGAAAGCCCACGCCGAACACGAAGGAACGCCCCGAACGTGGCGAACGCACGGCCAGCGGCGTCGTTACGAGGCCCACCGCGAGGCACATCAGCGGCAGCGAGAACCGGTTGCTGATCTCGCCCCGGTCGCGCATCAACTCGGCGTATGTCGGCAACGCCTGTGTCTCCGCATAGACGCGCGCGAGTTCCGCCTCATGGCCGAACAGCTCGCGCAGGGTCATTGCCTCGCGCTCCCGTTTCGGCTCCTTCGGCATCAGCTTGGGCACCGACAACTCCATCCGCGGCGATTCGGCGTGCATGACCCGGTCCGCGCCGCGGGACTGAATCCACGAGCCGTTCGTCAGGACCAGCGTACTACCGCCGGGTTCCCGGACCAGCTGTGCGCTGTCGGCATAGAACGCGGATGTCTCCCCGTTCTGTTCCGGGCGGAGGATAACGAGATCGCGCAAGGTGCGCGTGCGCGCGTCTTTGCTGCCGATGTAGACACGCCAGTCCGCGAACTGGTGCATGACCCCGGCGGGCAGCAGGTCAATGGACGCGCGCAAGGGCAGATCGCTGTAAATCATACTGATAGCTTGTCTTACGGCCCACGGACGCATCTGGTCCTGGACGAGGAAACAGCCTGCGCTCAACGCCGCGCCCAAGCCGATAACCGGCAGGATGATCCGCCGCATCGGAATACCCGCCGCCTTCATGGATACGAACTCATTCCGCTGCGCCAAGGCTCCGAAACCCGCCAAGATGCCCATCATGTACGTGATCGGCACAATATACCCAATCAATGCGGGCAGGGACAGGAACGACAAGCGGGTCAGATCGCCCAAAGTGACCTGGTCCAGAGGCAGGTCCGCGACCTGCTCGCGTAGTCCGGCTATCATCGCAAGAAACGCGATTACGGCGAAAGCGATCAGGGCCGGCGGGCCGACTTGCCGCAGGAGATATCGGTGCAAAAGAGCCACGGGCAACCTCGATTTGGAGGAGCGTATTATAACAGTCGCGGCGGGCGGGTAAAAGATTTGCTCACCCTCGTTGACAGATTTTGGTCATATATGGTAGCGTTAGGTTAGGCTGGAAAAGAGCGAAAAACCCGTAATTCTAGAATATGCATTGTGGCTGAGGTTTCGCATTTCAGAAGGGATGCACTCATGAACAGACCTGTCAGTGTGATGTCAATTCTTGCGCTGCTTCTCCTGATAGGGGCTGCGCAAACCCTCGCAGCGGAAGAGGCGTTGGTGTATACGGCGCGTATCGCTGGGGGCGCGGCGCAGCCGGACGCCGCCCTGGAACAGTTGGCGCGGCAGCGGGGCTCGGTCGAGGTGTTGCGTTTCGGTGCGGAGACCGGGCTCGACCGCCTCCTGTTGCGGACAGGTGAGCCGGGTGTGGGCTGCCCCGGTTTTACGTCGCTGAACCGCATGGCCGCGGCCGATGCGCTTGCCGCAGGGGCGCCGACACAACGCGAGAACGGACAGAGCGTTGTGAGCAAGGCGTGGGCGCAGGGCACGATGGAATGGCGCCTGCCGGCCGGAAGCGCGCCGTTCGAGGCCGCCGTTTACCACGGCGGCCAGGTCGTGTATCGCGAACGGCGTGTCGAGGAGCAGACTGCCGACGGGCCGCGTCCCCTGCTCATACGCCTCGATTATCCCTCCGGTCAGGCATTGATTCAGGTGTATGACTATACCGCTCCGGCCGCTCCGGCCGCGCCGGGGCTGCCACCCGGCGGCGACAGGGAAGACGCCCGGCGCGCTGCGGCAAAAGACCCCGCGCGCGCCGCAGCCGCGGGGGTGCACTTCGCCGCCTCGGTGGACACGGTCGACTTGGGGTGGGACTCGGGCTGGTGGCCGGGCGGCGGCACGGAAGAGCCGGGCGGTTTCCCGGTCCAGGTGCGCATTCGGTTTGAAGCGGGCTACAACTACGGGGCGGACATCTCGGGCGAGATGACGCTGGCCAACAACATGCTGGGTGTGGGCGCGGCTTCAGGAATCTGGGGTTTCAATTTCGGCGCGGAATTGTTCGCGAGGGTCGCCATCGATATCGGGATTGTCGACCCCTTTGTCCTGGACCTGCCCTATATCCCAAATTTCGACCTGCTGGCGGAAGACGAGGACTCATTCAATTCCTATTTGCTGGATGACACATCGTATCTGTCTGACGACACGCCGCGTTCCCAACTGTTTTCGCTGGATTTGGCCAGCCTGATCCTCGGCGGCATCGACTGGTGGCCGGACTGGCTGCCCCTGTCCGCGGGCGCCGCCGTGGACGCCTCGGTCAGCGCAAACGGCTCGCTGACCTGCGAGTCCATTGCCATGTCCGATGGCGCAACGTTTATTGAAGAAGGGCAAACCACGCCGGTGACAGTGCCGCCCGAAGGGTACAGCGCCAATGCCGCGTATAATGAATACGCTGAGATCGGCATCACGGTCATTGCGTATCCCACGATCTTCATTGAAGTGCTTGGCCAGCGCTGGGACCTGCCCCTGCTCGAACTGCCCTGGAACGCCGTGCAGGGTCCACAGGATCTCGCCTTCAATCAACCGGCCGTCTCCTTCCCGCCCGGTGGTGAAGGCGAGGGGGAAGGGGAAACATCCGGCTGGACCTTGAACATCGGCACTGCGGGAACCGGGCTCGGAATGGTTCTCCGTGATCCGGACCTGCCTTACTACGACGACGAACAGACTGTGTTTCTGGACCCAATACCTTCCGGGTTGAGCGAGTTCGCAGGTTGGACGGGACCCGACGCCGATGAGGTCCAGTGGGGCGCGTGGCTTGGCAAGTGGTCTATCGTGATGGATGCCGACAAGGAACTCACGGCGGTTTTCAACCTGCAGGGCGGTGAAGGTGAGGGCGAAGGCGAAGGTGAGGGCGAAGGTGAGGGTGAGGGTGAGGGTGAGGGTGAGGGTGAGGGTGAGGGTGAAGGCGAGGGCGAAGGTGAAGGCGAGGGCGAAGGTGAGGGCGAGGGCGAAGGTGAGGGCGAGGGCGAAGGTGAGGGCGAGGGCGAGGGTGAAGGCGAGGGCGAAGGTGAAGGCGAGGGCGAAGGTGAAGGCGCGGGCGAAGGGCAGGGTTTGCCCGAATGCGAGATCGTGCTGGTCGATGAGACGCCGC
>JAGMZX010000039.1:0-2328 GCA_018005585.1 Candidatus Hydrogenedentota bacterium
GGCGCGTACGACATCACCGTGCGGTATAACACCGAGTCGAGCCCGGTGAAGCGCCAACCCCACGAATACGGGAAAATGCCGCCGGTGGCGTTCTCGCGGTCATGAGCGCAGCCCATGTTATGGCCCAGTTCGTGGGCAAAGGTATGTGTCCCGATGCAGCCGTGTTCCGTGACGCTGAACATGTGGCCTGCCGCGGACGGGCTGTTGTCGGTCATGATCCACGCGATGCCGCACGCGTCGCCAAACGCTACCAGCAGCGCTACCATGTCCGCCCCGCTCTGGTTGCGCCACGTGTGCACCTGGTCCATGAACGAATCGTCCGGACCGGTGAGCAGGGCAAGGTCGATGCCCATGTCACCGTTTTCCGTATAAGTCACGAGTTCCGTGCGCACCAGGCGCAACCGCACGTTGATGAGACTGTTCTCGTATCCCGTGTTCGCGAGATCGACGGCGAGATTGGTCTCGCTGAGCACTGCGGCCTCGCTGCCGGCCTCGGCGAGCACATTCGGCGTGTAGACGACCAAAACGTCGATCTCGGCCGGGTCTTCTTTTGTGGCGGCGGCGGCCGGGCCGGGCGGGCTGCCGCGCCCGGAGCCGGGCGCGGGCAGGGCGAAGCATTCGCAGCAGCGTTCCGCGTCCAGTTCGCGCGCCACATACCCTTGCGCCGTGCCGCGCACCTCGAAGAGGCCGTGTTTCCGCGTGAATGCGACGGCCGTGAGTGCGCCGTCATGCACGGAGGCCACGAGATAACCTTCCGCATCGCCGGGAACGGTTCCCCGCCACGTGAAACTGTCCGAGCCGTGGTCAATGCGCTTTTCCAGCACGCTATCCAGCACCACGCCGTCGAACAATACCAAGCGCACCAGCGCTCCCTTGCTTGCTTCCGGTCCTGACAATAATGCCGCGTCCACGGCCACGGGCCGCATACGCAGCACCGGCTCTCCGCCAGACGCTTGCGCGCGTTGTTCCGGCCCCGTGGGACGGACCAGTTCCGCCGCGTCCGGCGCCTGCCCGGCAAAAAGCCCCGACAAAAATGTGACGAATAAGACGGGTTGTGTGAAGTTCATGGTACAAATCCCTGCCTTCTTAGCCCTGCTGTCCAGCACTTTAAATGCAGTTTAGCACACCTTGAGCGGGAAACCTCGCGTCAGGCGGCGCCGTCGGCCTGAGACTGCGGCGCTATCCCGTGAAAACCGCGGCCTTTCTCGGAGTCTCCAGCAGACGGAGAATGTGCGCGGACTTTTCCGTGAGGCGCTGGTCCCAGGAGTTCGCGCGGGCGACGGCCTGGCGGGCCTGGACCCGCGCGGGACCGTGCGGGTCAACGAGACATTCCTCGATCTTGCGGAGGAAGTCGTGGTGGGACGTTGCGGTTTGCACCACGTGATCGTACGCGCAGACCGAGGGCAGCGCAGCGCTGACGACGGGTTTGCCCGCGGCCAGATACTCCTGCAACTTGAGCGGATAGATGTTGCGCGTGGCTTCGTTGACTTTGTACGGGATCAGCGTTACGTCCATGCCCTTGAGGCAGGCGGGCAGCGCCTCGATGGCGCGGTTGCCCAACAGATGAATGTTCGCGCGCGTCCTGAGCGGGCGCAGGTCCATGCCCGCGCGCGCAGGCCCCACGATGACGAACGACCAGGAAGGCCGCTGCTCGGCGAGATAGAGCAGGAGCCCTGCATCGAAGCGCTCGGGGTCGATGACCCCGACCGCGCCGATAACCGGCCTGGGCAGGCCTGCGATATCCGCCGGGACCACGGTCCGCGGGTCCGTGGCGCGCGCGAAATGCTCATAATCCGCGCCATGATGCACGACGTGCAACTCGGGGTTGATCCCCTCGCGCAGGGCTTTCCCGTTTTCGGTGCCGACGAAAACGAGGTCCGCTTCCGCGCACAGTTCCCGGTCGGTCCACAGGATCACGCGTTTGCCGGACGGGTAGGGCACGTAATTGGCCCACTCGTCGCATACGTCGTAGATGGTCACCTTTCGCGGAATTGCGCGTATCGCTTTACCGTGCAGCGGCGAGAAATTCCAGAGGATCGGCCGCCGCATGCCGAGACGCGCCATCTGCCGGCGCACGAGCGCGCCGAGCACACGCCCGTTCAGTGTCAGTGTTGCGCGCGCCACGGGAAACGGCAGCCGTCCCACGGGCAGGAACACGTGCGGCGGATGGAACACGAAGAGGTTCTCGCGCACTTCCTGGACCCGGGGGCCGTCCCACTGGCCCGCGCCTTGGGGGTCCTTCGGGCGAAACCGGTACAGGAAAGAACGGGGCACGTCGACATAAAGCACGCGATTGCGCGGAGCCAGCCTTGTGGCCAGTTGCTGCGG
>JAGMZX010000039.1:2428-14026 GCA_018005585.1 Candidatus Hydrogenedentota bacterium
GCGCGGCGCATTGAACTGGACCTGACCGGAGCCAGCGTGCTCTGCCTGACCGCCACAATCGGCCCGGACACTTACAATTACGACCAGGCTATCTGGGGCGAGCCGGTGCTGACCGCGGCGGATGGCTCGCGGACGCCCTTGGGCGCGCTGACGCCCGCGGCCGCGAAGGTGGGTTGGGGCACGCTCTACCGCGACACCAATCATGCGGGCGCTCCGCTGAGCGTTGCCGGCCGGACGTTCGCGCACGGGTTCTGGGCGCATGCGCCCAGCGAATTGCGGTTCGCGCTGGACCGCGCCTATGTGGGCTTTGAGGCATGGGCCGGCATTGACGCGGGCGCGGGGACGAACGGCAGCACCGTGTTCCAGGTTATGACCGGCGAGGACCCGCTTGCGGCGACCTGGCCGGAAATCGAGCGGGATTTTCCGAGGGAAACGCGCTGGTTTGCCTCGGATTTCGGCGAGGACGGCAAGGCCCGCTGGTTCGGGGACGTCCCGGACGCCGCCGCGGCATGGGCGGTAATCGGCAAGCTGATTGAGCAGACGGGCGCCTCAGGCGCGGAATTGCGTGCCGAATACGAAACGATCAAGCACGTCGTGAATGCCCCGGCCGATGGGAAGGCGCTGGCGCTGTATGCGCGGGCAGCGGCGCTGCGGCAAACGAACCGGGACGCCGTCGCGCGGCTTGCGCGCGTCGATCTGGCGGCGCTGCGCCGCGCGATTGAAGATTTGGCGGCCGCATATCCCAAGGAATACCCCAACGGCGGCGCATATCTGGCGCAATTGGAGGCCATCGCGCCGCGGTTCGACGCGACCCGCGAGGCGGCCGCGCGCGGCGAACCGGATGCCCTGCGGGAGGCGGCAGAGATCATCGCTTTTCAGCGCGCCGCGTTGCTTGATAACCCCTTGCTCGATTTCGAGTCGGTGCTGGTGGTTCGGCGCGGCGACCAGAGTCCCGCGCTTGGGCTGCCCCACAACTGGCAGGGCAACTGCAGTCTGCCGCCTGGCGAATACGACAACGAAATCGCGCTGGTCCCGCTGCGTGACCCCGCCGACCCCGGCCGCGTGGTTTATCGGCCGCCGGACAAGCGGTTCGTTGGCGACGTGGACCTCCATTTCGACGCGGACCGCATCTTGTTTTCGATGCCCGACGGCCGCGGCAGACAACAGATCTGGGAAGCGCCTGTCGATGGCGCGCCGCCGCGTCAGGTCACTCGCGGCGAAGAACCGGACGTGGACAATTACGACGCGTGTTACCTGCCCGACGAGCGCATCGTTTATGGGTCAACGGCCTGTTACCACGGGATCCCGTGTGTTTTCGGCGGCGACGCCGTGGCCAACCTGCACATCATGAATGCGGACGGCAGCGGCAGCCGCCAGTTATGCGTTGATCAGGACCACAACTGGTGCCCGACGCTGCTGCACAGCGGGCGCGTACTGTATCTGCGCTGGGAATACGCCGACCTGCCGCACTCGAACAGCCGCGTTCTTTTCCACATGAACCCGGACGGCACGAGCCAGATGGAATTCTACGGCAGCAATTCCTATTGGCCGAACGGCATCTTTTTCGCACGGCCCATTCCGGACCACCCCACGCAGGTCGTGGGTATCGTTACGGGCCATCACGGCGTGCGGCGCATGGGCGAACTCGTGATCTTCGACCCCGCCAAGGGCCGCGGTGAGGCGGACGGCGCCGTGCAGCGCATCCCCGGCCACGGCAAACCCGTCAACCCCGTTATTCGCGACCGGCTCGTGGACGATTCCTGGCCCAAGTTTCTACACCCGTATCCGCTCAGCGGCAAGTATTTCCTCGTGGCGGCGCAACCCGCGCCGGACGAAAGCTGGGGTCTCTATCTGGCCGATGTGTTCGACAACCTGCTGCCCGTGCGCGAGGAACCGGGCCGCGTCCTTTTCGAGCCGATCCCGCTGCGCCCGGCGCCGCGCCCGCCGGTTATCCCCGACCGTGTGGACCCCTCCCGTCAGGACGCCGTGGTGTATCTGGCCGACGTCTATCGCGGCCCCGGCCTCGACGGCGTGCCCGCTGGTACGGTGAAGTCTCTGCGCGTGTTCGCCTATGTGTTCAGCTATCGCGGGATGGGCGGCCTGCTCGGCATGGTCGGCATGGACGGGCCGTGGGACGTGAAGCGCGTGCTCGGCACCGTGCCCGTCGAAGCGGACGGTTCCGCGCTGTTTCGCGCCCCTGCGTACACGCCCATCGCGGTGCAGCCGCTTGACGCGGAGGGCAAGGCGCTGCAGGTCATGCGAAGCTGGTTCACGGCGATGCCGGGCGAGACGCTGTCGTGCGCAGGTTGCCACGAGCGACAGAACATGAGCCCGCCGCCGCAGGTCACGCTGGCCTCGAGGCGTGTGCCGTCAGATATTGCGCCGTGGTACGGCCCCGCGCGCGGGTTCAGCTTCGCGCGCGAGGTGCAGCCGGTGCTCGACCGATACTGCGTGCCCTGTCACGATGCGGTTACGCCGCCGGACCTGCGCGGCGGTGACATGGTCACGGACTGGACCTCGGGCATCGCCGGGCACGCCAGCCCGGAACTGGGCGGCGAGTTTTCGCGGTCCTATGCGGAATTGCACCGGTACGTGCGGCGTCCGGGCATCGAGAGCGACATGCACCTGCTCAGTCCGATGGAATATCACGCGGACACGACGGAACTTGTGCAGATACTTCAGAAGGGCCACCATGGCGTGACACTTGACCGCGAAGCGTGGGACCGCATTGTCACCTGGATCGACCTCAACGCGCCCTACCACGGCTCCTGGCGCGAGATGCTTGGCGAGCAGCGGGTCGCCGCGGCCGCGGAACGGCGGAACGAATTGCGGCTCAAATACTGCCGTATGGAGGAGGCGCCAGAAATGGTCCCGTCGGCGCCCTTGTCCGCGGGGGCCGCGCTTGCGCCGCGGGCGGCCGCCGCGCAGCAAACCGGGGCTGCGCCCCCCGTGTTGCAGGATTGGCCGTTCACGGCCGAGGAAGCCAGGCGCAGGCAGGATGACCACGATGTGTCCGAACGGCAGGTCCTGTTGCCGGACGGCAGCGAACTGCGCCTCGTGCTCGTGCCCGCGGGCAGTTTCATCATGGGCGGCCCGGATGGCGAGCCGGATGAACGGCCCGCGGCCGCCGTGAGTATTGGCGCTTCATTCTGGATGAGTGTTTTTGAGGTAACCAATGCGCAATATGCCCTGTTCGACCCCGGACACGACAGCCACGTCGAATCGAAACACGGCTATCAGTTCGGCGTGCACGGCTATCCGCTGAATCAGCCGGACCAGCCGGTGGTGCGCGTGTCGTGGGAAGAAGCGATGACTTTCTGTGACTGGCTCACCGTGCACACGGACGGCAAGTTCGCGCTGCCGACCGAGGCGCAATGGGAGTACGCGTGCCGCGCGGGCGCCGCCACGTCTTTCCATTTCGGGAACAACGACGCGGACTTCGCCCCCTATGGCAACCTCGGCGACTTGGAGTTGCAGCGCCTCGCGAGCAACCCGTACTTGCTCGATGAGGACCCCCTTCCGAACCCGAACCGCTATGACGACTGGGCGCCCCACGACGCACGGTTCCGCGACGGCAGCCTCGTTTCCGCGGCGGTGGGCGCGCGCCAGCCGAACGCGTGGGGCCTCTACGACATGCACGGCAATGTCTGGGAGTGGACAAGCAGCCTCTATCATCCGTACCCTTATGACGCTGAAGACGGGCGCGAGACGCTGTTCGGCCGGGAGAAGCGGGTGGTTCGGGGCGGTTCCTGGTATGATCGCCCCCACCGCGCAACCGCAGCCTACCGGCTTGCGTACGCGCCTTGGCAGCGGGTGTTCAACGTGGGGTTCCGGGTCGTTTGTATCGCGGATGATGGAACAACGAAAACGGCCAAGATGGCAGGAGAAGTCGAGTGAAACGCACGCAAAGACTGCAAATGTTCTGGGGCATCGCGCCCTGCATCGTGGCGCTGGCCGCGCCGGGTCTGTTCGCACAGGACGCGCAGCCGTCGTATCGGTCGCCCGTCGCGGTCGCGGCGGATACCGCCGGCGCAACGCTCTATGTTGCCCAAACCGGCGCGGGCAGCGTCGCGGTTTTTGATAGCGCGTCGAGCACGGTTACGCGTGAGATTCCCGTGCCCGCTCCGGTGACGGGTCTTGCGCTGGCCCCGGACGGCCGTCTCTATGTCACGTGTGGCGGCGCCGCGGGCGCGGTCGCCGTCGTGGCGCCCGGCGGCGGCGCGGTCGAGCGCACACTGCCCGCCGGTCATACCCCGACCGGGCTGGCGCTGCATCCGAATGGGAATACGCTCTACGTCTGCAACCGGTTCAACAACGCGGTCGGCGTCGTGGACTTGGCCGTGGGTCAGCAGACGGCGCAGATCCCGGTCGCGCGAGAACCCGTCGCTGCCGCGGTCACGCCGGACGGCCAGTGGCTTGTCGTGGCGAATCACCTGCCCGCCGGGCCGTCCGACGGAGACTATACCGCTGCTGTGATTTCCATCATCGACACGGCCGCAAACGCCGAGGCGGCGCGCGTGCCCTTGCCGAACGGCAGCACGGGCCTGCGCGGGCTCTGCCTGTCGCCCGACGGCCGGTTTGCCTACACCGCGCACATCCTGGCGCGCTACCACCTGCCGACGACGCAACTGGAGCGCGGCTGGATGAACACCAACGCGCTGAGCATCATCGACGTGGCCGGGAAGAAGCTGGTGAACACGGTGTTGCTGGACAGCGTTGATCTCGGCGCGGCGAACCCGTGGGGCGTGGCCTGCTCCGCGGATGGGAAATTCCTCTGTGTCGCGCACGCGGGCACGCACGAGATCAGCGTGGTCGACCTCGTGGGCCTGCATTCGAAACTGGATCGCGTCGCCGCGGGCGAGCGCGTCTCCGAAGTCTCGCGCGCGCCCGAAGACGTGCCCAACGACCTCGCGTTCCTCGTGGATCTGCGCCGCCGCTTGAAACTCACGGGCAACGGCCCGCGCGGCATTGTGCTTGCCGGAACAAAGGCGTACGTGACCGAGTATTTCACCGATTCGCTGGGCGTGGTGGATATTGCGCCCGGCGCACGGCCAGCGGCCGCATCGCTGCCGCTCGGACCGGCGCAGGAGATGACGGTTGTGCGCAAGGGCGAGATGTTCTTCCACGATGCAGCGCTGTGTTTCCAGCACTGGCAGAGTTGCGCCAGCTGCCATCCCGACGCGCGCGTGGACGGACTGAACTGGGACTTGATGAACGACGGGCTGGGCAATCCGAAGAATACGCGGAGCATGCTGCTTTCGCACGAGACGCCGCCCGTCATGTCGCTCGCGGTGCGCGATACCGCCGAGACGGCCGTGCGGTCGGGTATCCGCTACATCCAGTTCGCCGTGCGTCCGGAGGAGGACGCCGTTGCCATTGACGAGTACCTGAAATTGCTCCGGCCCGTGGCGAGCCCCGTCACGCTGGACGACGCGTCCCGGGCCGCCGCGGAACGCGGCGCCGCCGTGTTCGAGCGCGCCGGGTGCGCCGCGTGCCACAACGGGCCCAACTATACCGACCAGCAGCCCTATGACGTGGGGATGACCAAAGGCCTCGACGAAGGCAAGCCTGTCGATACGCCGGCGCTGATCGAAGCGTGGCGGACTGCTCCGTACTTGTATGACGGGCGCGCGGCCACCATGAGAGACGTGCTGACGACGCACAATCCAAATGACCGGCATGGCGTCACATCGACCTTGACGCCGGAGGAACTGGCGGACCTTGAAGCATTCGTGCTTTCGAGATGACGGTCATGATCAATAAGGACAACAGGACTTTTCCAGGCGGCACCACCATGATGCGGCGCCTGCCGTCGGCCGTGGGGGCCGAGGTCTTCCTCAGCGGCGTCCCCGGCCAAGGCGAAGCGCCGGAAGCATTTCTGGCCAATCTGGTAGCGTCGCTCCGCGCACAAGAAATCCAGGTGGCCGCGGCGGAAGTGTTTGGTTCGCTGCCGCCCGATGCGCTGGCTGCTTGCGTGCCGGGCGACTGGCCCGTGACATGGGTGGTGGAGCCGCCCGAACGCGGGCAGGCCATTTCCGGCGTGCTGATCTGGGGCATACAGGGGGCCGTCGTGCGCCGCCTGCCCGGCGAGGGCCGCGTGGCCGGCAGCGTGTTTGAAGACGAACACGCCCTGTACTGCCGGTGCTCCGGAATCCTGCCCCGCAACCCGGATGCGTCCCCGGCAGAACAGACCGCCGAGGTTTTCGAACGGATGGAATCGGTCCTGGCCGAAGCGGACATGAATTTCGGCCACGTTGTGCGCACCTGGTTCTATAACCGGGATATCACCGCGTGGTACCGCGAATTCAACGACGCGCGCGACGAATTCTTCTATGCGCGGCGCATCTTCGACGGAATCGTGCCCGCGAGCACCGGCATGGGCGGCTGGAATCCGGCCGGTGCCGCGCTGGTTGGCGGCTGCCTTGCCGTGAAGCCCAAGACAAGCGCCGTGCAAGTCCGCCGCCTGTCCTCGCCGCTGCAGTGTCCCGCCTTTGACTACGGCAGCTCGTTCAGCCGCGCCGTCGAGGTGGATGAGCCCGAATGCCGCCGCATTCTGATCTCCGGCACGGCCAGCATTGCGCCGGAGGGCCAAACGCTGTACGTCGACGACGCCGGGGCACAGATGACCCAGACACTGCGCGTCGTGGAAGCCATCCTCACCTCGCGCGGCATGGGCTGGGAGCACGTCACGCGCGCGATCCTGTATTATAAACGGATGAAGGATTTGCCCGTGTTTGAACGGATAGCGGCGGGATTGCCCGCATTTCCCGCCATATTCGTGAACAATGACGTGTGCCGGGATGACCTTCTGTTCGAATTCGAGCTGGACGCTATCGAGGCAAAACAAACGGGGTAAGGGATCATGCGAACCGGGATGCTCGCTTTTGCGCTCGTGCTTGGCGCGCCGCTGCTTGGCGCGCAGGAAACGGCCGCGCCGCGCTGGACCGCAAAAGAAGTGCGCGTGGTGGAAGGGTTCAACACGCCGGAATCCGTGTGTCCGGACGTGGACGCGGGCGTGGTGTATGTGTCGAACGTCGAGGCGCTGGAAGGTCAATACTGGAGCAACGACCGCAAGGGCCACATCTCTCTGTTGACGCCCGAGGGCGGGATTTCGCAGGCGCGCTGGCTGGACAGCACGGCCGAATCGGTTATCAACGGTCCCAAGGGCATGTGTCGTCTTGGCGACTATCTGTACTTCGCGGACATTTCGCGCCTGATGCGTATATCAACGGAATCGTCGGGCGCAGCGCCGGAGGAAATCCAACTGCCGGAAACGCGGATGCTCAATGACCTGGCTACGGACGGGAAGTACGTCTATGTCTCGGATACCGGGTTGGGCCGCGTGTATCGTGTAGATGAAACGGGCGAAGTGACGCGGTTGCCGGCGCTGCCCGGCGCGAACGGGCTTGCCTTCCACAAGGGGCATTTGTTTGGCGTGAGCTGGGACCAGCACGAAGTCTTCGAACTCGATCCAGACGGCAAGGAGCTGGCAAGACCTTTGGGGCTGGCACAACACTTCGCGAGCCTGGACGGGATTGAAGCGCTCGACGATGGCTCCCTGATTGTGTCCGATTTCACGGGGAACAAGGTCTGTGTCATCAGCCCCGACGGGAAGACGGTCGGCACGCTCGTAGAACTGGAATCGCCGGCGGATATCGGCCTGGACCGCAAGCGCGGTCTGCTCTATGTGCCGCAGTTCATGAAGGACCGCGTGGTTATCTGCCAATTGACGCGGGAATGACCGTGGCGGGCCTCACCGGGCGGCGCGCAAGGTGTAGACCCGTTCGTGCAGCGCGCGTGCCGCGTCTATGAGTTCCGGATAGGGTGCATCCGCGATGCTGACCAGCCCGATGTTGAAATTCTCCCCGTCGAGGCTCCGTCCCGTGACAGGCTGGTCGAAATACTGGAACCAGTGGCAACCCACGAACATGGGATGCCGCGCTACGCTCTCGACGTAGCGCACATACGCGGCGGCACGGGCCCCCTGGTTATCCGTTGCCTGCAAGCCGGCGTGGAACATGCCGCGGTCCAGCGCGCCGAAGTGGAATTCGCCAATCAGTAGGGGCTTGCCGAGATCGCGGTACTTGTGCGCGTCGATTTCCGGCACGTACGCGTTGATGCTGACCACGTCCGCCGTTTCGGCGCAGGCGCGCAGTGCGGCGGGCGGACAGTATGCGGGCGTGAACCGGCAGCCCAGATACAACTGATGCGGCGCGAATGCGCGCAGCGCGCCCGCGACCGCGTCGAAATACGTGCGCGCGAAGCGGTACTCAAACGCATCGAAGTCGGTCTTGCAGGCGTCATTTGGGGCGCGCGGCGGTTGCAGGCTGTCCCAGTCCGCCGCATCCGTTTCCCAGGCCGCGTTGAGTTGCTCGACCGTTGCGTACTTGGCCCGCAGGTCTTCTAAGAATGCTGCGCGCGCGGGCTGGTCCGGCGGGCTGGCAAGCGCCCCGCGTGCGATGCCTGCCCAGGACATCTCGTTGTCGACGAAGTATCCGATAACGAGGGGGTTATCGCGGTAGCGTTCCGCGAGGCTGCGGAGCGCTTCATGTGTTTGCGGCGCAAATGCCGGGTCGAAAACATCGGTCATCTTGCCCCAGTAGCCGGTGCTGCCTGCGATTGCGCGTGGCCGGGCGCTACCGCCGCAGACCGTGAAAGGGATCGGGCTTTCCGCGAGGATGCCGCCGTCGGACCAGTTGCCGACCGTGTTCCAGCCCCAGGCGCGCAGACGCGCGAGCGCGCGTTCGCGGCTGCGGACGGCCCAATCCTCTCCGTATGCGCGAATCAGGTTGGCCATGAAGTGATTCAGCGTGTCGCCGGTTCCGTTGATCGCCTCTGCGCGGCTGTGGACGCCGCTCGTGCGGCCGAGGCAGGCCGCAAAAGGGCCGTCCTTTTCCGGCAGCCACGCGAACCAGCCGTCCCGGCCCGTGATGAACGTGGCGTCCCCGGGCCGCACGCAGTTCACGCCAATCGAGAAGAACAACGTGCCTTCGGGCGTCACGAGCCACCATTTGCCGTCAACCTGCGCCGTGCGGAACCATCCGGTCGCTTCGAGACGGGGCCCGTCAGCCCAGCCGCCGAAGCGGTCGCGGTGCGGCAGTTCAGGCGCCGCCGCGAGCATTGCCGCCTCGCGATCATGCGCGGCGCGGAGTTCCGCCTCGTCGTGGATTTTGCCCGGCCAGTCTGCGTGCATGAACTGCCCGAACGCGTCAATAAAGGGATGCGGACAGAGGAGCCCCGCGCCACTGCCTTCGGTGAATACCCGCGGATTGCCCAGCAGCAGGCGGACTCCGGCGGCGGAGGCGTTCAACTCCAGCGCGACGCGATTCCCGGTCACGGGGCGGCGGCGCGCCTGGTCCTGCATGTCGCCGGTTTCCATGACCGGGCCGTAGAGCGGGATGCCCTGCATGCCCCAGTACGGTCCGGCCGTCATGTTGTAGAGAAAGAAAGGAACCGGCCGCGCTTCTCCCGCTGCCAAGGTAATATTTCCCCGCAGTCGGATGCGCCGTCCTTCGGCGTTGCGGCCATCCACGCTGACAGAGAGAGACAAAGGCGCATCCTGAGGGTTCTTCAAATCGAAAAGGATGCCGCCCATCTTTTCCCAATCCCAAGGCCCCTGCGCGGCTTCAAACACGACTCGCGCCTTGCCCGGTTGCCCGCACGTGACCTCCAGCAGATATCCGGCCCCTTCAGGCCGCGACACAATGCGGCCATCAGCGTTCCATAGAGTAATCTCGTCCGGCAATCTTTCGGGCGTAAATATGACGAAGGGGCTGACAATTGTGCACTGGACGGCAGGTGATAATGTCACGGCCACAAGGCACAGGAAGACGAGTTCAGGCATTCTCGGAAACATATCCTGTCCTTCTGGTTCCTTTGGTCCTTAAGGCCCTTGTCATCGCCGCAAAGGTCCGCCTCACCCATTACCCCGGTCGAGACGGTCTCCCGCCAACGGCGGCGAGGCGCTATAGCACGCATCGAGATCGACCACGTGAAGGCCCGCGCGAGTTTCACGGTACACGCCTTTCACTTGATAGGCGACCGCGTCCATTGTGATGATGCCCACCGCCATTTCCGCGCCTGACGGCAGCCCTTTCAACCATTGGCCGGCGCGCGGATCGGCCAGTAGCAGGCGACGTGCTCCCGAGGCGACGCAGGGCATTGCCGCGAAGGCGCGGGGAGAACCCGATGCATCCCGGAACGCGACGGCGCGCACCGCGGTCAAACGCCGGAACTTCTCCTGCACACGCGGGGGCATGATTGATTCCTCGCGCGCAGGAACGCGGCGGAGGCCCGCAAGCGCGCGAGCATAGAGGTAGCGTCCTATCATGCCCGCCTGCGTCAGGTGTTGTTTCTCGGATACATCCTCGATGAGGATGATGCCCGCGGCGCGCACACTCGTGTATGCGTTGTAACGGAACATGGGGGAGCGGTTGATCGCGTCGATGCGCGGCCCCTGCGTTTCCCAGCCCTCGAACCGGCCCCGAACGCTCCAGCTCTCGAAAGCGTCGTTTTGTACGGCCACGCACACTTCCGGACGCGCGTCGAGATTCGCGCGCGTCTTGTTCATAAGGAATTCGCCGAAGATGAGCGTAGTTTCGTCGAAAGGCGTGATCGAGATTACCGGCACGCAATTGGGCCGGCCCTGCGCGTCGAGCGTGGCCAGGAACTTGGGCGTAAACGCGCCGGACAGCGCCGCGCGCAGACCGCCTTCGAGCATCATGCTTCCCACTTTGGACCCTCAAACCTGCGCGATGCAGGTTCAGAACTGGTGCGTCTCGCGCGCGATGATTTCGTCCTGGATTTCCTTGCCGAGATTCACGAAGTAAGCGTTGTAACCCGTCACGCGCACGAGCAGGTTGCGGAATTCCTCCGGCTCCCGCTGTGCCTGCCGCAGTGTTTCCGCATCGAGCAGGTTGATCTGCAGCGCGGTGCCGCCCTCGCGCACATATGCGCGCAGAAACGCGGCGAGTTTGTCCAGCCGCTCCGTGTCGCGCAGCAGCGACGGCGACAGCGACATCGTGTGCGATGCGCCGTTCGGAACGGTTTCAAGGCCGAGCCGCCCCACGGACCGCGCCGCGGCGGTCGGGCCCTGGCGGTCCATCCCGGCCACGGCGGCGACCCCGTTCGAGAGATATGTGCCGCGCCGGCGTCCGTCGGGCGTGGCGGCCGTCAGCGGCGCGTACGCGATGCCGTAGTTCCACGAGAGATATCCCGCGCGGTAGCGTTTGCCCGTCACAGGCGCGCGCAACGTGGCGGCTTCTTCGCTCCACCAGCGCGTGAGGTCGTGCGCCATCTGGTCCGCCGCAGGGTCGTCGTTGCCGTACTTCGGGGCGGTGTGCAGCAGTTGCTGGCGCAGGCGCTCCTCGCCGTCGAAATTCTTTTCAATCGCGCGCACGAGCGTGTCCATCTGCACCTTGCCCGTCTCGAACACGAGGCGTTTCACGGCGAGGAGCGAATCCGCCGCCGTGCCGAGCGCGATGCCCTCGACCGTGATGAAGTTGAATCGCGCGCCGCCGGCGGTGACATCCTTGCGCTGCCCGATGCAGCCGCCCACGAGCGCGCTCAGGTATGGCGTGGGCTCGTAGACCGCCCGGA
>JAGMZX010000039.1:14126-40998 GCA_018005585.1 Candidatus Hydrogenedentota bacterium
CGCTTGTTCCCCGGTGAGCCTTCCGGAGTCGAGGTCGGCGCGGAAGTAGGGGTAAAGGAACTGATCGAAACGCCCGAATGAGACGCCCGCGCCGGGGTACGATTCCGCGGTGAGCACGAGCATGTGCGTAATCCACAGCGATTGCAGGGCTTCGTGGAACGTCTCCGCCGGTTCCCAGGGGACCTTGCGGCAGATGCGCGCGATCTCGCGGAGTTCCGAGGCGCACTGCGGCGCGGTCTGGCGCGCAAGCCGCTCCGCTTCTTCCGCGTAGCGCACCGCGAGGTCACGCGCGGCGGCGCATGCGATCGCGAATGCGTCGAGCGCGTCCCGCGCGTCCGGTTCCATTTCCCGCTGTCTCGCTGTCTCGATTTCCGCCACGATGCCCCGCAACCCGGTGCGTAGCGCCTTCGGGTAGTCCGGGATCAGGTGCCCGGGCACGGCACCGCAGTTGCCGATGCCCAGCGAAGAAGCGTGGACAATGTCGCGCTGGAAACGCTTGGCGAGCCGGGCGCGGCGGCGTTCCTCGCGCCGGGTCAGGCACAGCGACAATGCCGCGTTGAAATGGCCGCCGACGATGAGTTCGCCGTCGAGGATCACGACGGGCAGATGCTTGCGAAGCACTTCGGCGAAGAAGATCGCAACCCGCTTGATGAGCGGCTCGCGCCAGAATCCGGCGGGCAGCGGCACGATCCGCGCCGCTGCGGCCAGCGAGTCTTCATAGGCGTTGAGAAACGGCATCAACTCCGGCACGTTGGTCCAGCGCGCGCGGGAGAACACGGCATCCCAGGGCGTGCCAGTGCTGAACGGCAGGACTTCGTTCACAAACGCGCGCGGCTTGACCGGGCCCTGTCCGCACGCCGTGCGCCCGTACGAGAAATACTCGTCCCGCAAGCGGCGCACCCGCTCCGAAAGATGGCCGGACGCCGCCCAGAGTCGCGCCGTTGCTGGTTGCGCCATTCGAGTTGCCCCGTTTCCGTGCCGCTGTCAGGCCGGCTCGCCCAACGCCTCGACGTCGTCGCGGATACGCAGGATATCCGCCGGTTCGAGTTCGAGGTCGGCAGCCGCCGCGGTTTGCGCGATCTGTTCCGCCGTGCGCGCGCCGCAAAGCACGTGCGTCACGCCCGGTTGCGCGGCGGTCCATGCCACGACAAGTTGCGCCAGACTGCAATGATACTCCGCGGTGAGGTCTTTCCAGCTCGCGAGCATATCGAGCACGCGCCGGCGATTCTCCGGCTTGAACCAGGGGTTCCAATCCGCGTTCGCGCGCCATTCGCCTTGCCCGAAGGCGCGGTCCATGCCGACCTTGCCCGTAAGCAGGCCCTGTTCAAGAGACATGTAGGTCAACGTCGCGATGTTATTCTTGAGGCAGTATGGCAGGATGTCGTTCTCGGGGCCGCGGCACAACATGCTGTACCGGAACTGATTGCTGGCGACGGGGCCGCACGCCGCGTTTTCCTTCAATTCATCGAGCGATACATTCGACACGCCGATGGCCCGGATCTTCCCCTGGTCGCGCAGTTCGAGCAGGCATGCCATTGTGTCGGCGATGGGCGTCTTGTCCGGCGGAATGGCGGGCCAGTGGGTTTGATAGAGGTCGATGACATCAACGCCGAGCCGCTGCAAACTGCGGTCGATTTCGATGCGGATCGTGTCTGGCCGCAGGCTGCGCATCGTGCGCACGCCGTCGAGGTCCATAAAGTAGGAGCCGCGTTCGTCGTCGGCCCACAGGCCGCATTTCGTGGCGAGCACAACCTTGTCGCGCTTGCCCTTGATCGCCTTGCCGACCACCGCTTCGCTGCGCCCGAGCCCGTACATCGGCGACGTGTCAATCAGGTTCACGCCCATGTCAATGGCCGCATGGATGGCGTGGATGGATTCCGTGTCGTCGGGTTCCGCGCCCCAGCCCGCCCCGCCGCCGGTCACCCACGTGCCCATGCCGGCCACTGAAGCGCTGATGCCCGAACCGCCCAAATTACGGTACTTCATTTCAACTTCCTCCGGGTCATTGCTCGATTGCCTGACAGGCGCGGCAGAAACGACGCACGGCCGCCGCCCGTTGCTACACGTTACGGACTTGCCGCCGTGAAAGCAAGGTCGTGAAGTGTTGAAAGAAGCTCGAAATCGATACGAACAGGACGGTATGCGCATGACTCGCATGTGGCACGGAGATTTTCCCCGCAGCACCGATTTTTCGGACTGAGGCGTATTCCAGCTTCCGACCCGCTTGGCAAGTGATGAACCCTGTATTGCGCATGTGTTTTTCAGTGTCTTAGCGGACGCTACGCGCGGCAGCGACCGCAGCCGGAGGGCCGGCCGGATGTGCCGCCGCCTGAAAAGAAATCCGGGCGCGACATCACGTGTTTCGGGAAGCCTGCTTCGTGATTGCCCATCCAATCTGTCTTCTCTTTCGCGTGAGTGAATTCCTGGACGCTTGCCGCGTCACGTCGTGCGATTCTTGAGCGATTGTCCCCTGGTCTCCGGGGCGAACCAGATGACGATTGCGCCGAGCGCGTAGACGAGGCCCGTTACCGCCCCGACGCGCGCGTAGTTGCCTTCAAAGAGTTGGATCAAGAGCCCCGCCGCCATTACGCCCGCGGCGGTAAGGAACCTGCCGAAGTTGTAAGAGATGCCGGTGCCGGTGGCGCGCACGTGTGTCGGGAAGATTTCGGGCAGATATAGGGGCAGCCAGCCGAAAAACAACGTGCTGATCAGCCCTTGGATGAAGACCGCGGGCAGGAACCATGGCTGGAGCGGTTCGAGAAAGGTGTAGATGTACACGTTCATGCCGCACGCGGCGAGACTGATGCAGGTGTAGGAGAAGCGGCGGCCCAGCAATTGTCCCACATGGCCGCCGAACAGGCCGCCCAGCGTCGCGCCGGTCGCCCAGCACAGGAGCGTGCTCGCCTTGTATCCGGGCTGCGCCGCGCCGCCAACGTCGTCCGCCCAAGGCAACATCCATTTGCTCGATGCCCAGGCGCCGAGCAATGGAATCGCACCGAGGGCAATGCCGAGCAGCGTGCTCCTGAGCAACGGCGACCGGAACAGTTCGCGCAGGGGCATTGCCGCGGGCTGGCCCGCGCTTGCCGCGCGCGTTTGCAGCCATTTTGGTGATTCGGGCACGAACCAGAGCGCGAGTAACCCGAGAACGACGGGGCTGCCGGTCATCAGCATCAGGCCGCGCCAGGTGTCCGGCGTGACTTCGTAGATTTTGCCGAGCAGGGAAAGAATCAGGATTCCCAGGTTGGCTGCGGCGCCCATCAGGCCCGCCATCATGGGCCGGGAGACATCTGTCCAGAATTCCGACAGCAGCGATACGCCGTTAGGCCATGTGCCGCCCACGCCAAGGCCGACCAGAAAGCGTAATGCGAGCAGTTGCGGCTGGTTCTGCGCGAGCGAACCGGCGAGTCCGAACACGGTGAAACACAGAATGCTCCAGGAAAGGCCTTTGGCGCGGCCAAAGCGATCCCCGAGGTTGCCGAAGACCAGCCCGCCGGTGGCCGCGCCGAGCATGGTTATGGCGGAATAGGCCGCGAACCAGCTTCCGGCGCCCGCCGCGGTGTACGCTTCACCCATGAGGTCCTTGGATATCGTAAGCGCGGCAAAGGGCATCAGCGCCAGTTGTACCCCTGCGAAGAGCCAGCCCAACACCGCTCCGGCAAGGACCAGCCATTTGTCAGTTGCGGTATTCGTATGCAGTTGCTGTGGCTTGTCGGTGAGCAAGGTCATGTCGAATTCCTCCCATGATGAGTATAATGGCTGGCAAAGCCGGGGGGGAAGGGTCTTTCTTGAGCTATTCACTCTAAAATGGAGGGAACCGCACGTGAGCCATCGAACCCGCCGTGAATTCCTGGAGGCCACAGGTAAAGGGCTGCTGGCCGGACTGGCGTTTCCCGCCCTGTCCGCCGCGGGCCAGGCGTCTCCGAGTGAACGTGTGCGCCACGCGGTGATTGGCCTCGGCGGCCAGGGACGACGGCACGCGGAGGTTTTTTCGTCCTTCTCGGATTGTGAGGTTGCCGTCCTGTGCGACATCGACCCCGAACAACTGCGCAAGGTCCTGCTCAAAGTGCCGGGGACCGCCAAAGCCGCGCTTCAGGCGGATTTCCGTGACGTGCTCGAAGACCCGTCCCTCGACTCGGTGAGCATTGCCACGCCGGACCACTGGCACACGCCCATCGCGCTCGCGGCGTTGCAGGCGGGCAAGCACGTCTACGTCGAAAAACCCTGTGCGCACAACATCCGCGAGGCCAGCCTGCTGAAGCAGGCGGCGGCCGCAAGCGGCAAATGCGTGCAGCAAGGCACGCAAGGCCGCAGCGGCGCCGCGTTGCAGGATGCGGTGGCGTTCCTGAGCGAAGGCGGCATCGGCAAAGTCCGCATGGCCAAGGCCATCAACCACCAGTTGCGCGGGCCGATTGGGCGCGCGGTGGAATCCGCGCCGCCTGAGGGCGTCAATTACGACCTGTGGCTTGGCCCAGCGCCGTTGCACGCGTTTACCACGAACCGTTGGCATTATCAGTGGCACTGGTTCTGGGATTACGGCTGCGGCGACATCGGAAACGACGGCATCCACCAGATTGACCAGGCGCGCTGGGGCCTGGGCGTGGGCATGCCGAAGGCGGTCAGCGCATCAGGCGGCCAGCTCTTCTACGATGACGACCACGAGACGCCCGACACGCAGGTGGTCACGTATGAATACGATGACTGCTACCTGCTCTACGAAATGCGGCTCTGGACCGATTACACGCTGGAAGGCCACGACAACGGCGTGGTGTTCTACGGCGACAACGGAAAGCTGGAATTTGGCCGCGAGGGCGTGCATGTCACGCGTACCGGCGAAGAACGGAAGCACCTGGGCCCGTATGGCGGCGTCCAGGAACACGTGCGCAATTTCCTGGACTGCGTGAAGGCGGGCAATCCGGCGGCTCTGAACGGCGGCATCGAAGAAGGGGCGGTCTCGACCGCGCTGTGTCACCTGGGCAACATCGCGACTCGCGTCAACCGCAAGCTGCGGATCCATCCCATGGCTTGGGAGTGCCTGGATGACCCAGACGCACAGAAGATGTTCTCGCGCGAATACCGCGCGGGATATGAACTGCCGGGAACGGCGTAGCGGCGGGAGTCAGTTCGGGGTGTCTGCGCGGGCGGGATCGTAGTCCGGATTGCGGCTCATTTCCTGCGCGCCGGCCGTTCTGCGCCAGTCCCGCAGTTGTTCACGCAGTTCGCGCGCCCGTTCCGGCATTTCGGGCGCAAGATTGTGCCGTTCACCCGGGTCATTCACCAAGTCGAACAGTTCAATTGCGCCTGGCGTGTCCGGCCCGTCAATGCTTTTCTCGAACCATTCAATCAGCTTGTGCCGGCCCTGACGCACCGCGCCCGAAGGCCCGATGCCCAGCGAATGGTAATGCGGGTAGTGCCAATAAAGCGCATCGCGCCGAAGCGCGGCCCCTTCCGCAAGCGCCGGCACAAAGCTAATCCCGTCCACGCTCGGATTGTCGACGGAGACACCGGCGGCCTCCGCAAACGTGGGGAAGAAATCGATACTGCACACGGGTTCCGCGCACGTGCTGCCCGGTTTCGCCACGCCCGGCCATCGAATGACCAACGGCACGCGAATGCCGCCCTCGTACAGGTCGGCTTTCGCACCGTAGAACGGTTTCAGGCCTTCGCGTCCGTAAAGATCGCCGTTATCCGTGAAGAAGACGACTATTGTGTTGCCCGACAGCCCCAACTCGTCGAGTGCGGCCAAGAGCCGCCCCGTTTCGCGGTCCAGCGTCTCGACCATCGCCCCGAGCACCGGATTGTTCCCCATTGCGTTCGATGCTTCCGGCTTTCGCGCGTACTTGATAATCAGGGGGCCATACTCCATTTCAGGACGGTGAATGAGGTTGTGCGCCACGTAGCAGAAGAACGGCCGGTCCTTGTTCGCCCGCAGGAAGCTTATGGCGCGGTCTGTGATTTCGTGCGCGTGATGTGCGTCGTAATCCCGGTTCGCCGTCGCGCGCGCCGCCTCGCCGGCCTCCGGTTTTTCGGTGACAAGCACGTCGGCGAACCCTTGTGTATCCGGAGCGCCGGGCCGGCCCGGTTGCGGCACCTTGTCAAGACTCAGGTGCCACTTGCCGAAGTGTCCCGAAACGTAACCCGCGCGCCCCAGCAATTCGGCGAGCGTCTCTTCCTCCTGCGGCATTTGCTTGCACCAGTCGGGGGTCTTCAGCTTCGCGTAGGGATATGGGTTGCCCGGGATGTAATCGGTGATGTGCAGCCGCGCGGGGTATTTTCCCGTCATGATGCTGGCGCGCGTGGGCGAACAAACGGGACACGCCGCATACGCGTCGGTGAACATGACCCCTTCGCGCGCGAGCCCGTCGATGTTCGGCGTCTCATAGAATGCGTTGCCGTAGCAGCCTAATTGATGCCGCCCCATGTCGTCCGCGAGAATAAAGACGATATTGGGCAGCTTCGCGCTGTCCGCGTTTGCGCCGCCGGCCAGCATTCCCGCCGCGCCGGCCCCCAGAACGCCCAGAAACGTGCGGCGATCCATCTCAATCATGGTGCGTCTCCCTGACGTATTTGCGCAATCCTTCGATGAATGCCTTCATCCAGGCCGAGCACTCGCGTTTATACCGGCAGCAGTACAGGTTGCCGGAAATGACCAGCGGCTGCTCGAGGTAGCGCGCCCCCGCGACTTCGACGTCAAACCGGCACCGCGGAATCGTCGTCACGTCGAGGCCGCGAATCACATCCGCCGCGGCCAGGATTTCCACGCCATGGCAAATTGAGGCTACCGGTTTCTTCTTTTCGAAAAAGTGTTGCACGATCCGAATCAGGTGCTGGTCGTAGCGGAGGAATTCGGGCGCTCTGCCGCCCGGAAGCACCAGGCCGATATATTCCGCGGGCTCAACCTCGCGAAAGGGCATGTCCGCCGCGAATGTATACCCCGGCATCTCCACCGTGATGTCCCAGTCCGGTTGGTGTTCGTGCTGTACGAGATGGTATTTGCGCTTCTCGGGCGCAGCCACGTCGACAGTGTAGTCTTCCCCGAGCCGGTAGTACGGCACCAGCGTGTCGATTACCTCCGCGCCGTCGCCTATGACCACGAGCACCTTGGCCATGCGCACCTCTCCCGTCTATGCCTGGTAGGCCTTGAAAATCGCCGCGTTATCCAAGTTCCCGAATCCCTGCGCGACCAGTTCGTCGATGATGCGCGCGTGTGTTTCCGTAACGGGCACGAGGGCGGAAACCTGCCGCGCGTAGTCCAGAATCAGATGAACATCCTTCGCGTGTTGCGCCAAGCGCGCCACTACGGGCTCATACTTCCCGGAGATCATCTTCGGTCCCTTGGTGTCCATCACAACGCTGTAGGTCTCTCCCGCTTTCAAGATTTCCAGCACTGTCGCGAGGTCGAATCCCGCGCGCGCGGCAAGCCCCAGCGCCTCTGCAAGCACCAGACGATTCAAGCCGAACACGAGATTCACGATCAATTTTGCGCGATTGCCCTGGCCCGGCGCGCCGAAAAAGTACTGGACCTTCGAGATGGCCTTCAGGACACCGTCATAAGCAGCATCTGGCCCCGCGTCACCCACAAGGGCAATCGACCGGCCTTCCTCCATTACCTGACTCGAGCCGGACAGGCATACGTCCACCAGCCGGACCTGCGCACCGGCCAGCCGGTCAGAGTCGGCCGCCGTGTCTTCCGGGCGGCCCGTCGTCGTATCGATGAGGACCGCGCCGGGCCGCAACGCGGCGGCCATGGATTGACCGCCCCATAGCAGGGCGCGGCGGTCATCGGAGGTCATCAGACTCAGGATAATGCAGCGGGTCTTTTCCGCCACGGCCTGCGCGTCCGCCTGCACTTCGACGCCCAGTGGCATGGCAAGCGCGCGGGCTTCCGGCTTCAAGTCGTAACCGAACACGCGATAACCCGCAGGGACCAGCCGCGCGGCCATCGCGCGGCCCATGAGTCCCAACCCGATCAACCCCACATCCATGGTTATTGCTCCAGCGATTTCAGCCAGCGTTCGTATGCCGTGTCAAACGGCGGTGTTACATCCCGTGGGCTGTCCGCAATCCATACCCCGAAGCAGAGTGTGAACTCCCCGCCTGTCTTCACTATCGTCGCGCTGGGCGTCACGGACGGGTCATCCGGGCCGGTCATGGCTTTTTCGCCAAAAGGATTCGCGACGATCAGGCCGTAGTTGCGCGTGTGGAACCAGCAGGACCGGAAGTTGCCGGGAGAAGGCATGAGCGCGACCGCAACGCCGCGGCCCGCGTCCCCCCCCCACGCGCCGCACCAGCGCGCGGCCTTGCCCCAAGTCCCCTCTTCGTTTCGGCCGCCATCGCTGTTTGTCATGTGACCCGACCCCAGTTTCACCGTGATCGGCGTATTCAGGCGAATGCCAAGCCCCATTTCCTCCTGGTCGCCGAACGCGAAGCCCCCGCTGTCTGACCGGAACGCGCTGCGGCTCGTAAGGAACCAGGCGTCCGCGCTGTCGCTCCAAATCCTGTAACTGCACGCTTCACGGCACACAATACCCCCCTGCTCGCCCGTATACGCGTTTTCAACGGAGAACCCGCCATGTCCCTCGTTTGCCGACGGGACCTCGATGAAACGCACGTGGCGCACCCGCGCCCTGTTCCGCCAGAAATCCTCGCCGTTGATATCGCCAAACGCCAGCCATACGCCCGGATGAAAAAGAGGGTGATCGTCGTTGCCCTTGTTGATGGCGGGATCGGGCGGATTGGGACGCGTGACGGTTACGCCCCTTCGGGTTCTAACCTGGCAGAAATAGGGCCGTGAAATCGCGGGGTCGTCGTAGACGTACGTTGCGACGCCCCGGTCTCCCACGGAAATCTCGACTCGTCCCGCGTCTTCCCGGAACGAGACCAAAGGCAGGCCGTCCTCTGCGCAGGCAGCCTGCAATCCCATTGAGGCAAGCAGATACATGGTCAAGGGAATAGCGACGGCACGATGCTTGAAGGTCTTCATTGCGCACCTCTCGGGACGGTACAGGCTTGCCTGCCGTTCAAGAGTAAGGAACGCCCTCGATATTTGGCAAGTGTATTTGCGGGAGTCATGAAATGCGTCGAAACGCCGCGGCGGCGTAAAGCAGCGCGAGAACGACAAGAACAGCGAGAGACGGAAGGACATGCTCGCCGAGATGGCCCAGGGAGACCCCCAAGGCCGCCGGCACGGCCAGCGCGATGCCCATGAGCGCCTCGCCCGCGATCAACCCCGAACCGAAAAGAATCCCCGATGCGTGAGTCTCGCCGTTCTCCTTCGAAATCCGGCGGCGCTCGACAAGGGAACGCACCAGCGCGCCGAGCAGCATGGTCACGCCCAGCGCGAAGGGCAGGTACATGCCGACGGCCACAGGCATGACATGGGCGCGCCAGGCGATGCCGAAGCGGCCTAACACCGCGTTCAGCGCAATCAGGGTGCTTCCCGTTCCGATGCCCGCAAGCACCATGTTCCAGGGCACGGTTCCCCCGCCGAAGATGCCTTCGGCCAGGCTGCCGAACAGGACCGCCTGCGGCGCGAGCAATTCTTCGCTGCCGATCACATAGGCCTTGTGCAGCAGCATGAGCACGGGCGCGATGACGAACGCGGGGATCACCGCCGCGATGATCTCGGCCCACTGCTGCCGCGCGGGCGTCGCTCCGACCAGGTGGCCCGTCTTGAGGTCCTGGGCGATGTCGCCCGCGGTCGATACGGCGCAGCACACGACGCCCGCGACGCCGAGCACCGCGACAGCCGCGCCGGAGCCGCGCACGCCGGCCAGCAGAAAGACCGCGGCAGTGAACAGGATCGCGCAGATGGTCATGCCCGAGACCGGCGAGTTGGACGAACCGACCAGCCCCACAATGTACGTGGCGACGGCCACCAGAAAGAACGCTGTGAGGAACATGAGCGCCGCGGTAGCGGCGGCGAACAGCGGGCTGCCTGTCAGATGCCAGTAGAGGAGGAACATCCCGCCGGCGACACAAGCGAACAGGATGCCGAGGGTCTTCAGGGGCAAGTCGCGCTCCGTCGGCGGCATGGCCGCCCGCGCGCCCGGCTGTGCGGCCTGCAATGCGCGCAATGCGGCAAACCCCGCGGCGAGGCTGCGCCGCACGCTCCAGACCGCGTGCAATCCGCCGACGAGCATCGCGCCAACGCCGATATAGCGCGCCTGCGTGGACCAGATATCCCAAGCGCAACCGAGCGGGTCTGCCGCCGTGCCGCGCGCCGCCAGCGGCACGGCCACGCCCCACGCGAGAAAGCCGCCCAGGAAAACGAGGGACGCCACGCGCATACCTACGATGTAGCCGACGCCCAAGAGCGCGGGGCTGACGTCCGCGCCCGCGTACAACACGGTGTTTGCGCGCAGCCACGCCCCTTCTACCGTGCCGCGCAACAGGTGCACGCCCGTGACCAGGAACTTCACCACTGCGCCCAGCAGCAGGCCTTCGCCGATCCGGCGCGCGCCCGCCCCGCCGCTCTGCCCCGCCCGCAGCACATGCGCGCACGCGACTCCCTCCGGATAAGGCAGGTCCGGGCGGTTCACGATGAGCGCGCGCCGCAACGGGACCATCAGGACAATCCCGAGCACGCCGCCGAGCATGGCGATCAGGGTCGTCGGCCAGAATTGGAATTCTTGCCACGCGTCAATCAAGACGAGCGCAGGCACCGTGAAGATCACCCCGGCGGCGAGACTCTCGCCCGTAGAGGCCATGGTCTGCACGATGTTGTTTTCTAGGATCGAGCCGCGCCGCAGCAGGCCGCGCAGGATTGCCATGCTGACCACCGCCGCCGGGATTGAAGCACTGACCGTCATTCCGATGCGCAGACCGAGGTACATATTCGCCGCGAGCATGACGACGCTCAACAGCGCGCCGAGCGCCACCGCCCGCGCCGTAGTCTCCGGAATGGGGGAGGGCTGCTGTATCGAGGGTCGCACTTCTTGAGGCCGCTCTCCCGGCCTGCTTGCACCGTCTTCCAATGGCTGCCCTTCCACAGTGATTTGCCGGCGTCTCGCGGCCTCACGCCCGGCGCTGCAGCGCCCCCGGCGCGAGATGCAGCGCCTCTTCGTAAACCGCCAGCACATTCTCCAGCGGCGTGTTCGCCTGAATACAATGCGCGGGCGAGAAGATATACCCGCCCTCCGAGAACAACGCAAGACGATGCCGCGCCTCGGCGCGGCATTCCTCGACGGTTCCGAAGGGTAGCGTCTTTTGCGTACTGATCATCCCGCAATACGTCAGATGTCGCCCGAACGCGGCTTTCACCTCCTCGGGGTCCATCCCGGCCGGTTCCGGCTGCACCGCGTCGAGGATGTCCAGGCCCATCTCGATGAAACGCGGCTGAAGCTCGCGCGTGCTGCCGCACGAATGCAGCATCGCCTTGCAGCCAAAATCGTGCGCCAAGTCGATGAAGCGCTGGATGCGCGGCCGGAAGAAATGGTCGAAGACCGCGGGATGGAACATGGGGCCGCGCTGGTTGCCCGTGTCCTCGCCAAGGCAGAGGATATCAATCTTGCCCTTTGCCGCCTGCAAGGTCCGCGCGGCGAATTCGAAGTAGAAGTCGCACCGCTTGTCGATGATCGCCGTGCCGACCGGGTCTTCCGTCACGATGTCGAGCAGCACCTGCTCCATGCCCCGCCCCCGGCCCACGCCGTTCACGATATCGGGCATCCCGGCGTGCCCCGCGCACACGGCGCAGGACGCGACCGCTTCGCACAGCGCCGGGACGCGCTCGTAGCCGAAGTCGCTCGCGCTGGGCCACGGGTAAGCCTCGACGGCGTCCATGGTCGTGATTTGCCCCAGGGCAAGATGGTTCGGTTCGGGATACGCTCCGCCGTGTCCGTGGTCGAACATCACGTATCCGACGCCCCATTCATCCACGAGATCGGAGCCGGGCGGCACGGGCGGCAGCGGCGCGATGTACGGCGGGTTCACGGTGCGCAGGTCCACGCCGAGGATATCGAGCAACAGGTCCGCGCTGGAGACGCCGAAATGGCCCATGAGCTGCTGTTCCATTTCGGGCGTCAGATACGTCTGGATCGGAGCGCGGTCAACGGGCCGCCGCGCAACCGCGTTCAGCACACGCTCCTTGGACGTCATCGTTGCGCTTCCCCGCTGCTGTTGCCGCCACCGCGCCAAGGCGCGCGAAGAACGATTCACTCTGATATCCTCGTGCCCGGGCGGATTGTCTGCGCCACTATCGCACAGCCTTTCTCTAATGGTCAACACCCGTTGAAAGGGACAAACGTGCCGGAAAATCATCGCCTCCGTAGTGCTGGTTTTTGCATACACGCGCCCGCCGTGGCATACTCTCTCTGCTTTTCCCGCCGCAAGAACGTGCGTTTCGCGAAGCATGGGGTCGAAACACAGCGTACTGGGAGTAAATGGTATGACGAACCGTGAGCGGGTGATCGCCGTCCTCGATTATCAGCCGTATGACCGTCTGCCGGTCGTACACTTCGGGTTCTGGCGCGAGACGCTCCAGAAATGGGCCGCCGAAGGCCATATTACCCGGGAAGAGTCCCAGGAGTGGACCGACGGCAACCCGACGGACGCTGTTCTCAGCGAGCGGCTTGGCTTTGACGCAAACTACTACTCCGCGTTCCATCCGGACACCTTTCTGTCTCCCCCATTCGAGCGGGAGACGGTGGAAGAACTGCCGGACGGTTCGCGCAAGGTCCGCAACGAGTTCGGCGTCATTGAACTGGAACGTCCGGGCGCGGTGTCTATTCCGGCGGAGTTCGATCACCTGCTGAAGGGGCGCGCGGACTGGGAGGAACACTTCCGGCCCCGTCTGGTGTTCTGTGAAGACCGGATCGCGAAAGGCAAGGTGCGGGTCAACGACGAGATGGTCCCGTGGGGCGAAGGCGGGCTCGATTTTCTGCGCGGCGGCACGCGCGAATACCATTACGGTCTCCACTGCGGCAGTCTGTTCGGAAATATCCGCAACGTGCTGGGCGTGACGGGTTCCAGTTATCTTTACGCGGAGGACGAGGCCCTGTACACAGAGATCATCGACACGGTCGGCGACCTCTGTTACCGGTGCGTCGAGACGGCGCTCGCGTCCGGCGCGAAATTCGATTTCGCGCATTTCTGGGAAGACATCTGCTTCAAGAACGGGCCGCTCGTGATTCCTTCGGTGTTTGCGGAGAAGGTCGGGCCGCACTACCGGCGCATCACGGACCTCACAGGCCGGTACGGCATCCGGCACGTCTCCCTCGATTGCGACGGGTGCATCGACGCGCTCGTGCCCATCTGGTTCGAGAACGGCGTCAACACCATGTTTCCGATCGAGGTCGGAACGTGGAACGCAAGCATCGCGGCGTGGCGCAAGCAATACGGGCCCGAACTGCGCGGTGTCGGCGGGATGAACAAGAACGTCTTTTCGCGCGATTTCGCGGCGATCGACGCCGAGATCGAGCGTCTCAAGCCTCTGGTCGGCCTGGGCGGTTACCTGCCCTGCCCGGACCATCGTCTGGCGCCCGATGCTCTGTGGGACAACGTGCGTTACTACTGCGACCGCATGCACGCGGTGTTTTCCTGAACGGCCGGACCGGCCCTGTCGTCCATGGAAGAAGAGAATCAAGTCGAGGAGCGCGAGTCACCCTTGGAAACCGAACGGGTACCGAACGCACAAGCCCGCTGGGGCTGGAGCGCGGCGGCGATAGTGCTGCTCATCATCGTGTCGGCACTCGGCCTGACATACCGCGAGGTACTCGTCGGCGACCACGCGCGCCTGTCCGGCCGCTACGACGTCTACCGCGAGGTCGGCCCGCTCAGCTATTACATGGACCACTGCCTGCACCAAGGCGAATTGCCGCTGTGGAACCCGCTTACGTTCTGTGGCATGCCCTACATCGGCAATCCGGTGACGGGCGCGCTGTATCCCCTGAACCTGTTGCGCAGCCTGCTCTCCTGTAACCCGACGCCGCTCAAGACGCAGGCCGGTTTCATTGTGCTCATGGGACTGCACCTGCTTGTCGCGGGTGTGGGCATTGCATTTCTCGCGCGGACGTACCGCTTGGGCATGGCTGCGTCCGCCACGGCGTCGCTCGTGTTTCTGCTGAGCGCGATCTGGGTGCGCCGCACCTGCGAGTACCACTTCCTGTTCATGATTGCCTGGCTGCCGTGGCTGCTCTTGCTTGCGCGCGGCGCGGTCAATGCGCCCAGCCTGGTCCGGAAGGCGCAATACGGCATCATTGCGGGGCTGATCTTTGGTCTCAGCGTGCTGAGCGGCGCGTTGAACATTGCACCGTACGTCGTGGTATGCGTAGCGGGCTACGCGGCGCTGCAGCGGCTGCTGCGTCCTGACCGGGACCACGAGCCAGCCTCGGCGTCCGGGCTTGTCCGCGCGCTGGCGGGTGACGGGCTGTTCGTCCTGCTGTTTCTGGTGTTTACGGCGCTGGCGGGTATGGCGCTGTTGTTGCCGGGGGGCGAACTCGCAAGTCTGAGCTCGCGCGTAAAAGGCAGCGACTACGTGCTCAGCGTGCCGCATTACGCCAAGACCTGGCAGCAACTGTTTCACGACCTGATCCGGTATCCCGGCACGGAGTGGCAGGTGGAAGACATTCGCGGGGCGGGCATCGGCGCGCTGCTGCTGGCGCTTGCCGGGCTGACCCACCGGAACCGCCGCGCCGTCCTCATCAACGTTGCCCTCCTGCTGGTCCTCTTCGATCTGAGCATAGGCCCGCCCGCGCCGCTGTCGCGGATATTCTACGCGCTTTCGCCGATTCAGATGATCGCCTCGACGCGCGCGTTCGATTTCGCGCTGCTGCCCTTCGCGCTGCTCGCGGGATTCGGCGTCGATGCGGTGACCGCCCCGTGGCGCGCCGATAGGGGTCGCCCCCGTCGCGTGCTGTTGCTGCGCCTTTTTGCGAGTCTGCGCGACGGCGCGATTCTGGCCGCGGGCATCTGGCTCCTGTTTTCATTGAAGCCGTTGCTGGGCGGCGCCTATATCGGACTTGCGGGCGGCGGACCGGTCCCGTTGCGGATGTGGGCAGTCGCCGTGCCCGGCCTGACTCTGTGCGTCCTGCTGCTCTCGGGCTGGATCACGCTGCCGCGGTTCTGGCGCGCGCTCTTGCTGGCCGGCGTAGCCGGCGAGACGCTCGTCTGGAACGCGGAATACGTGCCGTACATGATCTACCAGCAAGAGTATCAGCGCTACGCCAAGCGCGACTTCAGTACCGAGTTCTGGTCCGGCAACGCGCGCGGCGTCGACGATTTCCAGAACCGCCATCTCTACCAGTTGCGCGGGGTCATGCACGGCTACGAACCGGTGTACATCGAGCGCGTCCGCGAGACCCTCGCGAGCGACGGGCGCGGCGCGCGTTATCAGCGCAGCGTGAAGGATTACGAGATCACGCAGCAGAACCACCGCGGCAACCTCTTCCTGAAACGGCAGTTCTGGCTCGCGCGCCAATACGTGCGCGCGCCGCTCATCGGCAAGCACGACCTGTTTCCAGCGGCGACAACCGTGTTCCTGCCGGATGCGCCGGCGCTGCCGGTGCCCGAAGTCCCGTTGAGCGCGCTGCCGCGCAGCAGCATCTCGACCGATGAGAGCGGGCGCCACGGCGTGCGTGCCGTCTGGCTGGGCGAGGCGGACCTGTCCCGGTTTTGCGCCCTGTTGCGGCCGGGGCGCAGGGACCGCATTATCGATCTCCCCGAAGCCGCGACCTGCGGCCGGCACAGCGCCCTGGTGCTGGAACTGCGCTGCGCGCAGTCCGTCGCGATTGAGTCCCGGTTCCGCGATTCGGACACGGGCCGCCGCCAGGACGGCAAGTGGCAGCGGGTGGAGCCGCGCGGCAACGCGGTGCGCACCATCGAGATTCCACTGCCCGAGTTCGCGCGGTTCCGCGGGACGTTGACCTTCAAACTGGCCGATGCTAACGCGTCACTGGACCTTGTCGGGTTGTACCTGCTCTCGGACACGCAGGATGAGGGGGACCGCATTCAGGTGCTGGCGCGGTCGGCGAATCGGGTCTCCGTCGCGCTGAACAACCTGCCCGGCCACCGTATTCTGACGTTTCTCGACGCCTGGTACCCGGGATGGAAAGCCCGGGTGGACGGAGAGGAGACGCCGATTCTGCGCGCGAATGACGCTTTCAAGGCGATTGTTGTGCCGCCGGGGTCGCATCGCGTCGACTTTGTCTATCATTCCTGGCGCGCATACGCGGGCATGGCGGTCACGGCGTTCGCGACCGCGGGGGGGCTGGTCATCGCCGCGCTGCTGGGGCGGGCGGCAGGGAAGTCTCGTGGGCGGCGCGCCCGCGATGTGGCAGCGGAAGGAGCAGCACAATGACGCAATTCATGGACATCATCCGGGACCGGCGCAGCATCCGGCGCTATCGCGACGAAGCGGTGGGGGAAACCCAACTGGCCGAACTTATGGAGGCTGCGCGGTGGGCGCAATCCTGGGCGAACACGCAATGCTGGGAGATCATCGTCGTCCGCGACCCGTCCGTGAAACGGGCGTTGCAGGAGTCCGTCCCGGAAGGCAACCCGGGCTGGCGCTGCATCGAGAGTGCGCCGCTGCTGCTGGTCGTGTGTGGCAAACGCCGTGTCTCGGGGTTCTACCACGGCAACGCTGTGACGCGTTTTGGCGATTGGTTGCTCTTTGACCTGGGAATCCTGACGCAGAACATCGCCTTGACGGCACACGCGCTCGGGCTGGGAACGCTGGTCTTGGGCCTCTTCGACCACGACAGCGCGCGGCAGACGCTCGGTGTGCCCGAAGAGTACGAGGTGGTTACGTTGATGCCGCTCGGCTATCCGGCGGGCGATGTAAAGGCGCCGCCCCGGCGCGAAGCGTCTGAATTCACGCACTACGAGCGGTTCTGAAAACCCGCGCACAACCAGGCTCAACTGTAATCGGCCGAGAACCGTATGGCGCGCTGCGTGCTGTCGCGGCCTTGCGCCTCTTCGATGAGAGGCTGGTCCCAGGACGAACCGCATGCCGGGCATTGGTTCGGCGCTGTCATAAAATACTTGTCGAGGCCACAGCCGCAAATAACCCGGCTGATCCGCCTCATCTGAATGATCTTCACGTCGCTCATCTTGGAATTAGTCCTCTTGCCGCTCAAACAACGAGTACCTGTTTCCCTATACCACGATGCGTGCTGCGAGTTACAGAAAATGCCGCGCGTTCACGCCGATTCGCGAATATCCGAGCCCGTGCCGAGCACAGCCACGCGGAATCCCGCCCGGACCCAGTCCTCGTGGTCCAGGAGGTTATGCGTATCGAACAAGAGCGCCGTGCGCATCTGCCGCAATACCTGACGCGGGTTCAGGTACTTGAATTCATCGTGCGCCGTCAAGACGAGCACCAGGTCGGCGTCGTGAAGGCATTCCTCGATGGAACTGAGTTCGTGCGGCCCCTTCTTCACGTGCGGGTCGTATATGGCGTAGCGCAGCCCCTCCGTCTTGAGCAGGTCCACCACGTGAATGGCCGGACTCTCGCGAATGTCGTCGACATTGCCCTTGTACGCCTGGCCGAGTACGGCGATCTTGGGATCTTGGAGACTGCCCAGGAGTCTGCGCGCGCCGCGCAGCACGTGCGTGGGCATGCTATCGTTACGCTGGCGGGCCAGGCGAATGAGGGCGGCGTCGTCCGGGAATTGCTCGATCAGAAACCAGGGGTCTACCGAGATGCAATGCCCGCCCACGCCGGGTCCGGCGTGGTGGACGGCGACGCGCGGGTGCCGGTTCGCCAGTTGCGCGCATTCCCAGAAGTCGATGCCCAGCCGTTCGCACAGCAGCGCTACCTCATTGGCCAGCGCAATGTTCACGTCGCGGTACGTATTCTCGAGGATCTTGACCATCTCCGCCGTGGTCGCGTCGGTGAGCAGCAGTTCGCCCTCTACGAAACCGGCGTACACCTCGCGCGCCTTTTCCGCGCTTGCACGGTCGAATCCCCCGATGACGCGGTCGTTGTGGATGAGTTCCTTGAGGATTTTCCCAGGCAGAACGCGCTCCGGGCAATGCGCGAGATGGATTTCCGGCCCCACGCGCAGGCCCGACTGCTCCAGGATCGGGCGCAGCAGGCCGCGGCAGGTGCCGGGCGGCGACGTAGACTCCAGGATTACGAGCGCGCCGGGCCGAAGCAAGGGCACGATCGATTCCGCCGCCCGCGTGACATAGGTCATGTCCGCTGTCTTGCGCGCCGTAAGCGGCGTGGGCACGGCGATGATATAGACATCGGCAATTTCCGGTTCGTGGGACGCCCGGAGGTTACCCGAGCCGATGGCCGCGCGCACCACCGTGTGCAGGCCCGGCTCTTCGATGTGGATATTGCCCGCGTTGACCGTGTCCACGACACGTTGCGACACGTCGACCCCGACAACCGCAAACCCGTTCGTCGCGAGCACGCTTGCCGTCGGAAGGCCGATATAACCCAGTCCCAGCACGCAGACTTTGCTCATGCCCTCTTCCTCTTCTTCTGTGCCGGGCCGGCCCGCTACGCCATGCGGGCCAAATGGTCCGCGATACGCGCGGCGGCCCGGCCGTCGCCATACGGGTTCACGGCCTGCGCCATGGCCGCATAGGCCGCCGGGTCGTCCAGCAGCCGCTGTGTCTCCCGTACGATGTCCTCATAGCGCGTGCCTACCAGGCGCGCCGTGCCCGCTTCGACGGCTTCCGGCCGCTCCGTAACCTCGCGCATGACCAGCACGGGCTTGCCCAGCGACGGCGCTTCTTCCTGAATGCCGCCCGAGTCCGTCATGACGATGGTGGCCTTCTTCATCAAATGTACGAAAGGCAGATACTCGAGCGGCTCGATGCAGTGTACCCGTTCCTGCCCCTCGAGCAGGTCGCGCACGGCGCCGCGCACATTCGGGTTCGGATGAACCGGATAGACCACTTCGAGTTCAGCGTTGTTCCGCGCCAGGTCGCGCATGGCGCGGCACATCTCGCGGAACGGCGCGCCGAAACTCTCCCGGCGGTGCGCGGTCACAAGCAACATGCGCCGCTGCTCGCCGAACGACCTGAGCAGCGGGTCGGCGAAGTCATAGGGCCGCGCCGCCACGTCGAGCAGGGCATCGATGACCGTGTTTCCGGTCACGAGCACGTTCGCCGCGGGAATGTGTTCCTGCAAGAGATTGGCCTGCGCGCGCATCGTCGGCGCGTAATGATAATCGCAGACGGCGTCCGTGAAGCGCCGGTACGTTTCCTCCGGGAAGGGGCGGTATTTGTCATAGGTCCGCAACCCGGCCTCGACGTGGCCGATGGGCAGGCGGAAATAATAGGCCGCGAGCGCCGCCGCGAAGGACGTGCTCGTGTCTCCGTGGACCAGCACGACGTCGGGCCGCGCTTCTTCGATGGCGCGCCGCATGCCCTGCAACACCGCGCAGAAAATATCGAACACCGACTGACCGGGCCGCATCACGTTCAGGTCGTAATCGGCGGGCAAGTCGAAAACCCGGAGCACCTGGTCAAGCAGTTCGCGGTGCTGCGCCGTGAGGCAGACTTCGACCTGGAATTGGGGACGGCGGCGCAATACGTCTACGACCGGAGCCATCTTGATGGCTTCCGGCCGCGTGCCTATCACCGCGAGGACTTTCATCGCGGCGCCGCTCCGCTTTCTGAGTCGTGCATGAATGAACCCGCTTTCTCCGGGCGCGCGGATTATAACGGCGCGGCGGAAGGGATGCCAAGATCCCGCGGCCCGGCCCGGGTCAGCAGCCCGCTATCTCGCACAGTTCGGCGCGGTACTCCGGCAGCACGTCCGGCGCCGCGCCGCGCCGCACCAGCGCCGCGTACTCGGCTACCCACGCGCGCGCATGCTCCGCTCCCAGCGCGCGGGCCAGGGCGTCGAACAGCATGCCGGGCGTCTCGGGACACAGCCGGAACGTTTTACCGCCCCAATCCCAGGTGCTCGCGAATATGAGTTGCAGGTACTTGCCCGGCGTGGCCCGGACCATTGCGCGGCAAGCGATCAGTTTGACACGCTGCGGCCCGCGGTCCGGGCGCGTCACGACGAAATCCCCGGAGGCGATCTCCGGCGGTGCCATCGCGTTGCGCTCCTTCGCGCTGTAAGTGCGCGCCATGGTCTCGACGATGAGTCCCTTGATGAATTCCGTCTGCGCGCGAGACAGCGTGTGCGGTTTGAGCACATTCAGGAAGAACTGGAGGTCGCGCGTCACGCCCAGTTCATGATATGTGGCCAGCCATTCGGTCAAATACGCGTAGATTTTGCGGCCTTGGCCCTTGCGGCCATGACGGTCCGGCAGGAACACACCCCCGCCGCGGAAAGGCCGCACGACACATTGCGGCGCGCGCTGATACAGCGTTTCGAGGATGCGGTGCTCGGCGCGCGCGACGGCGGAGTGTTCCTCCGCGTTCTTGGCGGCGACGTATGCGAAGGCGGCGCGTTTGTGGCGCGCATTCGCGGCGAATAAGGAAAAGATGAGCTGGTGGCGGCCTTCCTGAAACAACTCGAAGGACAGCGACGAAATAGGAGCGGGTCCGAGCACGGCGCGCACGCTCGGCACGAGGAAGCGGTCGTTGCCGCGCAGCATCCATTCCGTTGCGGCGGCGAGCGTCTCAAGCTGGTAGTGGCGCTTCAACTCGTTGCCCCAGTAGTCGTAAAAAGGCCGGAACCCGGACCACCGGACCTTGAACGGCAGCGCGGCGGTTGCCGCCTTGTCGCGCGGGTTTCGTCTTCGGCGTTGCGGCATGACCATGGCGGTTCGCGGCTACTCCTTTCCTGAATAGCGTAACGCAAGCATCGTTATATCGTCGTGCTGCGGCGCGCCCAGCGAGAACGCGCGCACGTCTTCCAGCACGGCCGCGGCGACCGCGCGGGCCGGCGCGCCGCCAAGCTCGCGTACCCGCGCCTCGAGCCGGGCGGGCGTGTACTGCTCCCGCGCGGCGTTCCTCGCCTCGGTGACGCCGTCGGTATACAACAGTAACCCCTCGCCAGGCCGTAGCACGACCGTTTCGGAAGTGTAGACGTGGCCCGGCTGCACGCCGAGCACGATTCCGCCCAGATTGCGGAGAGTGCGCGGGCAACTGTCCCGCGCCAGGAGCAAAGGCGGGTTGTGCCCCCCATTGCTGTATTGGAGTTCACCCGAGCGCGTGTCCAGCACGCCGTAGAAGATGGTCACGAACATGCCGTCCGCGTCGTCGGCGCACAGCAGGTCATTGACATGCCCGAGGCACTCGTTGGGCGGCGCGCCCGTGAGCGCCGTCGCCTTGAAGAGCGACCGGCTCATCGCCATGAACAGCGCGGCGGGCATGCCCTTGCCGGAGACATCGCCAATCAGGAAACCGATACGGTGTTCGTCGAGCGCATAATAGTCGTAAAAGTCGCCGCCAACGCTCGACGCGGGCAGCATCTCGCCATGCAGTTCGAGGTCGGGCCGCGCCGGGAAAGGCCTCGGGAGGATTGACCGCTGAATGTGCGCGGCGAAGTCCATCTCGCGCTGGATGGCAACCAGGCGCTGCCGCGCGTCATCGCCTGCCTTGACGTTCTGAATCTCCCGGATAGTCTTGCCGATGGTCAGTTCGAGGTCCTGAAAATCGATAGGCTTCGTCAGGAAATCGAAGGCGCCGCGATTCATCGCGGCACGGATGTTCTCCATGTCCCCGTATGCGGTGACGACCACGGCTTTCAACAAAGGCGTGCGTTCGGCCAGATTGCCCAGAAGCGTAAGCCCGTCCATCTCCGGCATGTTCAAGTCCGTGAGGACCAATTCAATTTCCGGGATTTCGTCCAGTCGTGACAGGGCCTCGAGGCCGTTCGCGGCGAAATGGAATTCATATTCTTGCTCGCGAATGCGCTTGCGGAACTTCTGACGAATGAGAAATTCCAGGTCCGGCTCGTCATCAACGACTAAGATGCGCACCGTCATTTATGTCCTTCCTGTTGTAGCCGGCCATGCCGGTCATCGTTATTCCTTGGGCAGACGAATGGTAAGCTCGGTGAACTCGTCCGGCACGGAATCGACCAGCAATTCCCCTTGGTGTTGGCGCACAATAATATCATAACTGATCGAAAGGCCGAGCCCGGTTCCCTCGCCCGCCGGTTTTGTCGTGAAGAAGGGCCCGAAAACCTTGTCGCGCAGGTCCGCCGGGATACCGGGGCCGTTGTCGCGGATATGAACCGCAACCGTTTGGGCTTCGTTCACGGTGCGCACCGCGACCCGGGGCCGGTACTCAGGGCCGGCCTCGCGGCGGCGCTGCTGGACGGCCTGGAGCGCGTTCGTAAGTATGTTGAGGAAGACGCGCGCGAGGTCCTGTGGCACCACCTGAATCGGCGCGATGCCGGGGTCGTACTGCCGTTCGATGCGCACGCTGAACGCGGCGTCCTTCGCGCGCATCCCGTGGTACGCCAGGTTGACGTACTCGTCGAGCAACTTGTTGAGGTCGGTGCTTTGGCGTTGCCCGGGCCGGCCCCGGGAATGGAGCAGCATGTTGCGCACGATGCTGTCGGCGCGGCCGCCATGCTCGCGGATGCGCGCCGCATTCTGCGACAGGTCGCGCAGCGTCTCTTCCAGGGTCTGCAAGAGGTCGGCCGGCACCTGGCCGCCGCGCGCCTTGAGTTCGGCCACGAGTTCCTCCGTGCGCTCGATGCAGAGTTCGGCAAAATTGTTGATGAAATTGAGCGGATTCTTGATTTCGTGGGCGATGCCCGCGGTGAGCGCGCCGAGCGACGCCATTTTCTGGTTCAGAATCAATTGGTCCTGCGTCTGGCGCAACTCCTCGAGGGCGCGCTGCAGGTCGTCGCTCTTCTTGCGCAGTTCCGCCGTCCGCTCCGCTACTTCCTGTTCGAGCCGCCCGCTGTAATCGCGCAGCAGCGCCTCGGCCTCCTTGCGCGCGCTGATATCGCGCAGGTTCAGCACAACGCCCGCGACCACTTCGTCTTCCAGGAAACTCGTCCCGGTCGATTCCACCCAGACCCAGCGTTCGTCTCTGCGCCGGACGCGGAACTCGGCGCGCACGGGAACGCCCGGATGCGCGAGCGCTTCGGCGCGCTTCGCATCGCGCAGTGCCCAATCGTCCGCATGCACGAGGTCATTCAGCGGCTGGCCCTGCAGTTCGTCCGCGTCATAGCCGAACGTGGTTTTGAAGGAAGGGCTTACGTACTGCGGCTTGCCCTCGTGGTCCACGACGACGATGACGTCCGCCGCGTGTTCGATGAGCGCCTTGTAATAGGCCTCGCGGCGGTGTATCTCGGCCTCGGCCCATTCGCGGTCCACGATTTCCTGTTCCAGGTTGCGGCTGTATTCTTCGAGTTCACGCTGATACGCCTCGAGCGCGGCCGTCTTGTGCGCGAGTTCGTCATACAAGCCCTGGAGCCGCTCCATGAACGTGTTGAACCAATAGGCGAGGTCGGCGATCTCGTCGCGCGTGTGCGCCTCGAGCCGCTGTGTCAAGTCGGCCTGGCCCTGACCCATCGCGCGCAACATGGCCACGGTGCGCTGCAAAGGGCGCACCACGGGCCGCGTCACGGCGAAGGCGAGCAGGAGGAGCGCCACGCTCGAGAGCAGCGCGAACACGAAGCGGGAACGCGCAATGTCTTCACCGGCTTTTGACGCCGTGCGGCGGAATTCATTGACCCCCGCAAACGCTTCCGACGTGTCCATCTTGGCCAGGAGACCCCAGCGGATGCCCAGCACGTCCACGGGGGCGTAGGCCATGAGCACCTCCCGGCCGCGGTAATCCTGGAAGATGCCGACGCCTTCCGCGCCCTGCGCGAATAACGCGCGCGTTGCCTCGTTGTCGATGCCGCTCCGGGCGGGTTCTTGAAAGGCGCGCGCAACGTTGACGGCTCCCGGCGCATCCAGAAGCGAATCGCTCCGGGGCAGCAGGTCGGGGCCAATCAGCAGCATCTCGCCGGTTTCGCCGAGGCCCGCGCGCGAATGCATGAGTTCGTTGATATGGCGGATGGTGAGCGCGAGGATGATAACCCCCGGCTTGCCGCCTTCGTGAAGAATGGGCGCCGCGAGAAAGGCTACGGGATCGTTATACGCGGGCAGGTACGGCGCGAAATCGGTGAAGATGACCCCGGCGTCGCGCCCCGCCGCCGCGCGAAATGCCTCGCCCGCCTTGGTGTCTGCCCAGGGACCGTCCTTCAGCGACGTGCCGAAGTCGATATGCTGCCGCGCGGAAAAGACGATGACGCCCGTTTCTGCGTCCACGAGGAGCAGGTCGTGATAGCCGAGTTCGTCGCAAGCGGCGGCGAAATGCGGGCCGAATTCCGCCTGCCATGCGCCGTAGCCCGTCGCGATGCGCGCAGGCCCCCCTTTGGCGCTACTCTCACTCAAGAAGAAGGCGAACTGAATGGCGACGGCTTCCGTACTCAACTGCTGGATGCGTTTTTCCAGGCCGGGCGGGGGCGTGTCCCAGCGCGCGCGATAGCTGGCGGCAAACGTTTCCTCGTAATACCGGCGCAGTTCTTCCCGTTCTTTCGAGAACATCGCTGAGTCGGGCGATTGCTCGCGGAGGAAGCGCTGCAATGCGTCCCGCACCGTGACGAACGCGCGGCCGAGGCGCTGGTCGCGCGCGGTGAAATTGGCTTCGCGCGCGATGGCCTCGACGTAGCTGCGCACGTGGTCCCGCTTGGCTTCGAGCAAGGCTGCCAGGTGTTCCCTGGCGCGCTGGTCGAGCGCCTCGTAGGCCAGCGATTCGAGCCGTTCCGAGGCGCGCCGCGCGATGGCGAAGCTGAAAGCCGTAGCCACGAGCAATGGGACGAGGCCGCAGACTAGAAAGAACAGCGTGAGTTTCGTTTGTAATCCGACGCGCACCATAACCTCTGGGTTCGCCACGTTTTGCCCTATGGTAAACGATCGTCGCGGCGGATAACGAGAAGCGGCCCGGCGATTACCCTTGATCAACCGGATTGTTGCGGTCATCATAGTGGCGCGCGCAGTGCGGCGCAGTGTGCGCGTAATGAGAATCATTTCAGAGGAGGGCGCTGTATTATGCCGGCAAAAGACCAGGAGACGCCTGTTCTTTCGATGAACCTGCGCATTGAGCGGGATCGGGCCTTGATCGTCTCGGCGCGCGCAAGGGGGCGTCTGGCTACTTTGGGCGCGTATGTGCGCCTGTCGGGGCCCGGCTGGCTGCAGAGTGCCGTCACGCTGGGCGGCGGCTCCCTGTCGTCCTGCATGTATCTTGGCGTGCTGGTCGGCTTCAGTTTCTTGTGGCTGCAGCCGGTCGCGATGGCCGCGGGCATTGTCATGCTCAGCGCCATCGCATATGTCACGCTCTCGACCGGCGAGCGTCCGCTGCGCGCAATCAACAAGCACGTCAACCCCGTCCTGGGCTGGAGCTGGCTGCTGGCGTCCATGGTCGCCAACCTGGTCTGGTCCATGCCGCAGTTTGCGCTGGCGACCGCTTCGTTCCAGCAGAACCTTTTCCCGGGCGTATTCGGCCCGGAAGTCATGCCGGACCCGTGGGGCAAACTGGCCGTGTGCGGGATCATCCTTGCCGTTGCCCTGACCGCGGGAATGCTTTACAGCATTGGCGGCTGGGGCATGCGGGTATTCGAGGTGCTCGTGAAATGCATGGTGGGCGTCGTCGTGGTGTGTTTCGTCAGCGTGACGATCAAACTGGTCACGACGGGCGGCCTGGCGGCGGGCGAGGTGTTCCGCGGTTTCATTCCCGACCTCCGCCTCCTTTTCGAGCCCGTGGAAGCGCTGGCGGCGCAGATTGCGCATGTCGCGCCGCAATATCAGGGATATTGGGAGGCGCTCATCGTATCGCAGCAGCGCGATGTCATGATCAGTGCGGGGGCGACCGCCGTGGGCATCAACATGACTTTCCTGTTTCCCTACTCCATGCTGCGCAAAGGCTGGGACCGCGATTTCCGCGGTCTGGCCATCTTCGACCTATCCACGGGTCTGTTTTTCCCCTTCGTGCTCGCCACGAGTTGCGTGATCGTCGCGTCCGCCGCGCGTTTCCACGCGGAACCCGCCCCGGGCTTCCTCGGCGAGACCGATGCGCAGGGCCGGGTCATCGCGCCCGCGCCGAATCTTGTGGGGGGATTCAATGCCCTGCTCGAGGATCGGCTGGCCGTCCAAATCGGCGCCGAGGCCTTCCAGCAGTTGTCCCCGGAGGAGAAGGCGGACCGGCTTGGCGCACTGCCCGAGGCGGACCGCCGCCTCGCGGCGATGCTGGTCACGCGCGATGCCTTCAATCTGGCGGATTCGCTCACGCCGCTCACCGGCGAGACCGTGGCGCGTTATGTGTTTGGACTGGGCGTGCTCGGCATGGGCATGGGCGCGGCCACGATGCTGATGCTGATCAATGGGCTGTGTTTTTGCGAACTGCTGAACCGGCCGGCGCGTGGCTGGCGGCAGCGCGCCGGCATGCTGATGGTGTCCGTCGGCATCCTGGGTCCGTTTTTCTGGAAAAGCGCGCAGATGTGGATTGCCATTCCCACTTCCATCTTTGCCATGACCCTGTTGCCGCTGGCGTACCTTTCGTTCTTCCTCCTGATGAATCAGCGGCGTTTGATGGGCGAGCATCTGCCCCGCGGCGGCAAGCGCGTGCTCTGGAACGTGGTGATGGCCTTTGCCGTGCTGCTCGCCGGGTTTGGCAGCCTGTGGGCCATCTGGTCGAAGGCAGGCTGGTACGGGCTTGCGGCGGTAATCCTCTTCACCGTCGCCGTGGTGGTCGTCCATGTGGCCCGCAAAAACCCGGATACGCAAGAGGCTCCATAACTCCGCCGGTGGCGCGGGCGCCCTCGCCGCGCAAGCGGATGTCGTGCAGGCAGCCCCGCATGGGCATGGGCAGGATACCCGCGCCACGGCGGTGGCGCGCGTTGCGCCTCACCGGACCACGCGGTTCGTCCAGACCGCCCAGTAGACCGGCCCAGTCATCTCGGCGTTATACTCATTGATGATCCCGCCCATATAGTAATCATCAATAGGAACTTCCA
>JAGMZX010000040.1:0-16011 GCA_018005585.1 Candidatus Hydrogenedentota bacterium
GTCGTAGACGGTAGTGGTGGCTAAATCGGTCGCCGGGGCGGCCGCAGCCGGTTGTGTGCGTTGCACATCCTGTTGTTCATTACTCATGACAGTTTCACATCTCCTTTAAAGGGTTGGATTTGCCCCTGTCGGGCGGGTTAATAGCATATCAAGCATTCGCACAGGGAGTCAAACAACCTTTTTTTGTGACGCGGGCCCAGTACACCCGAGAACCCGATGTCTCGAAAACCCGAAAACCGGTCTTAAGGACCTGACTCTTTCCAGCCGGGGAGAACGCCATCCCGCGCGGCGCCATGGGCCAGGAATCGTTCAGGCACGATACATCCCCTGCGCATGACGGCAGATTTCGCCGGGACCGGGCAATATCTGCATGGATTTCCGGGCGCCCGGGCGCTCGTTTTCCAACGTAAGTAACGGAACTACAGTATCTTATACCGGAACCTCGGCACTGGCACATTCATTGCTTCCTTCTATCGATACAATCGGCAGGAAGGGCAGCCGATGCGTGTTGAAAACGTTGGTCTTCAGGCCTATGGGGCCGCTTCTTACGGCAGCGTTGGCGCTTCGCCTGCGCCAAGGGCTTTTGAGCGTCTGCTGGCGCAGGCGCAGGCGGCGGCAGCCCCTGCTCCGGCCTATCGCGTGAAACGGGGTGACACGCTTTCCCACATTATCCGGCAGTCCCTGCGCGAGGCGGGACAGAACCCCTCGACCGCGGAATTGTATGCCGCCGTGCATAAGGTCGCGACGGCCAACAACCTGGTCGATGCCAACGTGATCCATCCGGGCCAGACCATCGACTTGAGCGTTATCCTTCCACAGATGACACTCGCCTCAGCCGCCGCGCCCGCCCCCGAGCCGCCCGCCGCGCCCGCCCCCGAGCCCAGTCCGGAACCCGCGTCAACCCCGGAGCCCGCTGACCCGGGCAGGTCTCTCGAAGAGGCCCTGCCCCTTTCCGCGAGGGCCACGCTTCCCGAGCGCGTCCCCGCGGCGGCATTGACGCGCCCGGCCTCACGGACGTCGTTTAGCGCAGCGCGTTCCGGCAGGAGAGGCGTTTCCCGGTCCATGGGTGGTCCTGCCGCCCCGCACGCCGACCCGACGGCATTCCAATTGACGGCTGCGTATTCCCTGCTCGATCCGACGCTGGCCGGGTTCCCGGCCACGCCCGTGTCGAGGCCGGTCCGCGCCGTGCCAGCTGTTCCGGCGGCCTCAAGCACGACCCCTTGGAGCGCACTGCTGGACACGGAAGGCCGGATCACGTCTGACTTTGGTCCCCGTCTCGATCCCTTCACCGGCCGGCCCGATTACCACGACGGCATCGATATCGCTGCGGATTTCGGGTCGCGCATCCGGCCGGCGGGTTCCGGCGTGGTCACGTTCAGCGGCTGGCGGCCGGGTTACGGCAAGATGGTAAGCGTGCGTCATGACGATGGAACGGAAACCGTCTACGGCCATAACGCCGCAAACCTGGTCGAAGCCGGCGACCGCGTCACACACGAGTCCGTGATCGCATTATTGGGCAACACGGGCCGGTCCACGGGCCCGCATGTGCATTTCGAGGTTCGCGTACGCGGACGCGCGGTCGACCCGGTGCAGTACCTTTCAACCGGACAAGCCACGCTGCAGTAACGCGGCGCTCATCGGACAGACCCTCAGCGCCCCCAAAGGTCGAACCCGGCTTCACGGCCTGTCCGCGAGGAACCGCGACACGGCCTCGCGTGTGGGCATCGAGGGCTGGGCGCCCGCCGTCATGGCGGCCAGGGCGCCCGCGGCGTTGGCGAAGCGCAGCGCTTGAGGCAGCGGCAGCGCATTCCAGGCCAGGGCAAGCGCCGCGGTGAACGCATCGCCCGCGGCGGTCGTGTCCACCGGCTCGATTCGGAACGCGGACACATGGAGTTCGTCTTCGGCGAGGTAGAACGCACCGCGCGCACCCAGTTTCATGACGACTTCGCGCGCGCCCATCGCGCGGAGCCGGACAGCCGCGTTCCGCGCCTCTTCGATCGAAGTCACCGCCATGCCGGTCATGGCTTCCGCCTCCGTCTCATTGGGCGAAACGATGTCCGCCTTGGCAATCAGGCTCTCAGGCACGGCCTGCGCCGGTCCCGCGTCGAGAATGGCAAGCACGTTATGCTTGCGCGCGATATCCAGCGCCGTTTCCACGGTATCGAGCCGGATTTCGAGTTGCAGCAGCAGCGCATCCGCCGCGGCAATGACCGGTTCGAGCGCCCACACGTCCTCCGGAAGCAGCCCCAGGTTCGCGGCGGGCGTCACGACAATCGAGTTCTGCCCTTCATCCGCCACGAGAATGACGGCGGTGCCGGTGGGCTCCGTGGGATGTGATTTCAGATGCCCGACATCGACGCCCGCGGCGGCGAGACAATCCCGTTGCATCGCGCCGAAGGCGTCGGCGCCCACACAACCGATAAACACCGTCGCCGCGCCGAGACGCGCCGCCGCGACGGCCTGATTGGCGCCTTTGCCGCCCGTAACGGTCATGAACGAGCGCCCGATAAGCGATTCGCCGGGTTTCGGACTGCGCGCGACGCGCGTAACCAAATCGATATTGGCGCTGCCAACAACAACGACTTTCCTGTTGGACACGTCCATGATGTCCCCTCAGTTTCGCGAGCGGCGTCACGTGGCGCGAACACGCTCCTTCACGGGCGCAAGGCGGCCAGGATGGCCTCGAGATGCGCAGCCGCTTTTTCAGACAGGGTCATCGTAACCGTTGCTTCGAGGCGGTCGCCCAAGTGGGACCGCTCGAGCAACGGGCTCACCATGACACCCGTTGAGGCATAGGCGCGAAATTGCCAGTCGCGCGGCACGCCTTCCCATACGTAGCGGCCCTCGGCGTCGGCAATTACGGCGCCCGCCATCGCGTCTGCCCCCGGCACCGCAACGCCGTTCGGCGCGGCCAGGTAGAAAATCGCTGCGTTTCCGGCGGCGCGTCCGCTGCTGTCCAAGACCTGGAAAATGACCCGGCCTTTGCCTGCCCCGGGGCGCACCTTGAAAGTCGGGCCTGATGGGTCCTCGCCTTCCTGGACGGTGATCGTCGTTCCCGGGACGGCCTCGACAATAAGCCCGGCCGCGCCGCGGAGGACGACCTGGTACTCGCCCGGAACCAGACGGGGCAGTCGGTAGTAGCCCGCGAAATCGGTCTTGGCCTGGACGATGCTCGCTCCCCATGCCGCGACCGTGAGACCAGATACCCCCGCACCCGTCTCATCCACCACGCGGCCGCGGGCCGCCTGGGTCCGGGTCACGTCCAGGGCTTGGCGGGGCGACACGCTTGCGCCCGCGCGCACGGCAACACTTGCCGTGCCGGACGCGAAGGCGAACCGGTCCGTATCAAGGGCCACACGGTAGTCGCCCGCGGGCAGGTTGGCAAAAGAGAACTCCCCGTTCAGGTCCGTCTTGGTGCGGCGCGCCATCAGGGGGTAGGTAACGGCTTCGAGGCGAACGGCAAGATTGGCCGCGGGCTGCTGGTCATGCGCACGCGACAAGACACCGCTGATGCCGCCGCCGCATTCCGCGACAATCTGCGCAGCCGTGCCGGGGGAACACGCGCGCGTAACCCATGTGCCGTAGCCCGGCGCATTCACGATGAACCGGCACGCGCCCGGCGCATGCGTGAACAAGAACGTGCCGGCGGCGTCCGTGGTCTCGGGCAGAAAAGAAAGCCAGTAGGCGCCTGACTGCGGCGCCGCGCCTTCCACGAAGGGGAAGACCAGCGCGTCGGCGATGGGCATGCCCCCCGCATCGACCACCTTGCCGCCCAACGGCTGGGCGGATTCGAGTTTCAGCACGCCATCCCAGACCAAGTGCGATTCATCAAATGATACGCCGGCAAGCGCGAGGCGTCCGTTGTGCCAGGCGCGCACGACGAAGTCGCTCTTGGGCAGCCTCTTGAATTCAAAATAACCGCGCCCATCCGTTTGTATGCGCCAAGGCGTAACCGGCCACGGCAATGAAGGATAACCGTCCAGATTGACGCCGTCCGTGATGGACCGCATCTCCAAGGAGACCGCCGCGTCTGAGACAGGCCGGCCTTCATGGACTACGACGCCGCGCACGAGGCGGATGCCGAGGTCGGGCATCGGGCTTTGCGCGGCGCGGGCCCGGGCTTCCTCGACCACCTTGGCGCGCGCCGCCAGTTGGTCGCCGAGGGTTACGTCGCCCTGTTCGAGACCGGCCAGCGCAATTACCTGCGACATGGGATTCGGCTCGAGGGGCACGTCGTGGTCGATGAGAAACGCGAGACGCACCTCGACAACCAGGGCCGCCACGAGCACGAGGATCACCCAGCTTCGCATACCCTACCCTTTCCCAACGGACGCCGTTCGACGGCCACCTCGACACACCGTTATAACGTCTCTTCCGGCACGGCATCAACCAGGCTCAGCGCCCCTCCGTGGCACCCGCTTTGACACCCATCAAACAGGCATTCTCCGTTACGACGCTCAGACTCCAAGCGGCTATCATATCATGTCTTGCTGTTGTTGCGCCCTGCCCGGCCCAAAGCACAAGTATCGCCCCTGGAATTTGCCGCGCAAATTCAATAAAATATGGACACATACCGCCGAGCGGGGCTACGTGGATCGAAATCGGCAAACGTCCCGTCCCGAAAGCTGGAACTAGGAATCACATCATGCTGGAAGCGCTGCTATGTCCTGAAACCGTAGCCGTGATTGGCGCATCGCGCACGCCGGGTAAGGTGGGGCATGCGATCTTGGCCAACCTCGTCAAGAGTGGATTTGGCGGCACGATAGTGCCGGTCAACCCGACGACGCGCGAGATCATGGGCCTGGCCTGCTACGAGGACCCGCGCGCGGCAGGCGTAGAGGTGGATTTAAGCATTATTGTAGTGCCGCCGGGCGCGGTGCTGACGGCGGTCGAGGCGTCGGCGGCCGCGGGCGCGAAAGCGGTGGCGGTCATCACGGCCGGCTTCAAGGAAGTGGGCAAGGACGGGGCGCAGCTGGAACAGGACCTGGCGGCGGCGTGCCGGGACAAGGGTTTGCGCCTGCTGGGGCCCAATTGCCTTGGCCTGATCAATACCGAGAACCGGATGAACGCGTCGTTTGCGGTGCAAACGCCGAAACCGGGCCGCATCTCCGTTATTTCGCAATCCGGCGCGTTGTGCACGGCAATCCTGGACTGGTCAATCGGGCGCGGGGTGGGTCTCGCCAAATTGATCAGCATCGGCAATAAAGCGGACTTGTGCGAAGTGGACCTGCTCTCCGCGCTGGCGGAAGACGAACAGACACGCGTGATCGCGTGCTATCTGGAAAGCATCACGGCGGGCGACGAATTCATCCGCGTGGCGGAAGCGGTGGCCTCCGTCAAGCCCGTGGTCATTCTCAAGGCGGGCACGACAGCGGCGGGCGGCAAGGCGGCCAGTTCGCATACGGGCAGCCTCGCGGGCGCGGACATTGCCTATGGCGCGGCGTTCCGCCGTGCGGGCGTGGTGCGGGCGGATGATTTCGAGTCGCTGTTCGATTATGCGATGGCGCTGGCGATGCAGCCGCTGCCGCGCGGCGACAACGTGGCCATTATCACGAACGCGGGCGGGCCGGGGATCATGGCCGCGGACGCGGTCGAGACGCGGGGCATGAAGGTCCGCCCGTTGCACCAGGAGATTTCGTCGTCGCTGAAGGAAAAACTGCCGGCGGCGGCCAGCGTCGGAAACCCCATCGACGTGCTGGGCGACGCCGACCCGGAACGTTACGCGATTGCGCTTGATGCGGCGCTGGACGACGGGGGCGTGGACGGCGTCGTGGTGATTCTTACGCCGCAGGCCATGTCAAAGCCCGCGGAGACGGCGCGCGCGATCATCCAGCGCATCCGGGGCACGAAACCCGTGCTGGCGGCGTTCATGGGCGGCGCGGATGTCATGCCGGCGCGCGAGGAGTTCGTCGCGGCGAACCTGCCGGACTACCCGGCGCCGGAACGGGCGGTGGCCGCGCTGAAGGCTATGTGCGACTACGCGGCGTGGCGGCGCCGGCCGCCGCGCGTGGTGACGCGGTTCCCGGTGAACCGGCGGCGCGTCGAGCGCGTGCTCGCGCGCATGGCCCGCGCCAAACGGCGGGAGGTGGGCGAGGCGGACGCGAAGGAAATCCTGCGCGCCTATGATTTTCACGTGCCGCCCGGCCAGGTCGCGCGAAGCGCGGAAGAAGCCGTGGCCATCGCGGACCGCGTCACTTACCCAGTGGCAATGAAGATCGTCTCGCCGGACATCATCCACAAATCGGATTTCGGCGGGGTGCGGCTGGGCTTGTCAAACGCGGGCCAGGTAGCCGACGCGTTTGACCTCATGATGGTCCGAATCTCGCGGCGCGCGCCGGAGGCGAAGCTGACCGGCGTATATATCGAGCGCATGTGCAAGCCGGGCCGGGAAGTTATCCTGGGGATGCACCGGGACCCGCAATTCGGCCCGATGCTGATGTTCGGCCTCGGCGGCATCTTCGTAGAGGTGATGAAGGACGTCAGTTTCCACCTCGCGCCGATCACGCAGGAAGAGGCCATGGAGATGTTGATGGGCACGCGGTCCTACGCGCTGTTGAAGGGCGCGCGCGGCCAAGGCGCGGTGGACCTGGGCGCGATTGCGGGCGCCTTGCAGCGCATCAGCCAGTTGGCCACCGATTTCCCGCAAATACTGGAAATGGATATCAACCCGTTCATCGTGGGGGAAGTTGGCACGCCGCCCGTCGTGGCGGATGCGCGCCTGACCCTCGCGGGAGTTGAGTAACCTTATGAGCGACACACGCCCCCTCAGCTACGACCCCAATTGGCAGGAAAAATACGCCGACATGATCGTGACGGCCCGGGAGGCCGTCGCGTCGATCCAGCCGGGCCAGCGTATCTTCATCGGCACGGGCTGCGGCCAGCCGCTGGAATTGGTGCGCTCGCTGGTCGAACGTTCGCGCGACCTGGCGGACACGGAGATCGTGCACCTGCTGACCATGGGCGATGCGCCCTACGCAGTGCGCGAACTCGCCGCGCATTTTTCCGTCAATAGCTTCTTCATCTCGCAAAACGTGCGCGATATCATCCAGGAAGGGCTGGGCGGATACACGCCGATCTTCCTTTCGGACATTCCGCAGCTGTTCAAGACCGGCCAATTGCCGCTGGACGTGGCCTTGATCCAGGTAACGCCGCCGGACCAGGACGGCATGTGCAGTCTGGGCATCTCGGTGGATATCGTAAAGAGCGCGGCGGAGAATTCGCGCCTCGTGATCGCACAAATCAACCCGCAAATGCCGCGCACGCACGGCGACAGCCTGCTGCACGTCTATGACTTCGATTTTCTCGTGCCGGTGGACGTGCCGCTCATCGAGGTTCCCGCGCCGGACCCGACGCCCGTCACGCGCGAAATTGGCGAATTCATCGCCGGGCTCATCGAGGACGGGTCGACCATCGAAATTGGCATCGGGCGCATCCCGCAGTCCGTGCTCGAGTTTCTGCGCGGCCGCAAGGACCTGGGCATCCACACCGAGATGTTCACTGACGCGCTGATCGACCTGATCGAGGCCGGGGCCATTTCGGGCGAGCGGAAGAGCCTTGACCGCGGGAAAATCGTGGCCAGTTTCGCGCTGGGCACCAAGCGCCTGTACGACTACGTCGACAACAACCCCAGGTTTTCGTTCAATCCGACGGAGTACGTCAATGACCCGTTCGTAATCGCGCAACAGCACAAGATGGTCGCGGTCAATGTCGCGCTCGAGGTCGATCTTACAGGCCAGGTCTGCGCCGATTCGCTGGGCACGCGCTTCTACTCGGGCATCGGCGGGCAGGTAGACTTCAACCGCGGTGCGGCGCGTTCGCACGGCGGCAAGGCGATCATCGCGCTGCCCTCGACGGCCCGCGACGGCGCCGTGTCGCGCATCGTGACACACCTGAGCCAGGGCGCGGGCGTGGTGACGACGCGCGGCGACGTGCACTACGTCGTTACCGAGTACGGGTCCGCCTATCTGCACGGGAAGAGCGTGCAAGAGCGGGCGCTCGCGCTGATCAGCATCGCGCATCCAAAGTATCGCGAGAAGTTGCTGCGCGAGGCCATCGAGGCGAAATACGTGCGGCCGGAAATGGCCGACTTCGGCAACAAGATCGTCGTCGGACCGAAGGATATCCGCACCACGTACCTGCTGCATGACGGCACGCAACTCACCGTGCGGCCCGTGCACCCGACGGACGAGCCGCGCGTCCGCGAACTCTTCTATTCGCTGTCGCATGAGTCTCTGTACACCCGTTTCATGAGCCGCATGAAATGGGTGCCGCGCAAGCAGGTGCAGGAGTTCGTCTACATCGACCACCGCAACGAGGTCTCGATCGTGGCGACCGTCCTGGACGCGGACGGCGAAGAGATCGTGGCGATCGGCGGCTACTACCTGGAATCGCACACGAACCGTGCCGAAGTGGCGTTCGTCGTGCGTGACGCGTGGCAAAGCCTGGGCATCGGGTCGTTCTTGTTCAAACACCTGACGAATATCGCGCGCCGCAACGGCATCGCGGGCTTTACCGCGGAAGTGCTCCGCGAGAACAAGGCCATGCAGAACGTATTCAATAACAGCGGCCTGAAAATCCGGACCGAACTCAGCCAGGGCGTCTACCATTACGAGATGGGATTCGAATAGGCGGCTCCGTCATCACGCGCGCAGCGGGGTCACCGCCGCGCGAATCCGTTCCGCTACGGCGCGCGCCACGGCGAATTCGCTGGCCCCGTCCGGCCCGAGTTCGGCAAGTACTTCCGAGGTGCGGACAAGCGTCTCGCCGCTGGCGCATTGCACGTGGCAGCAGAAATCGATCTCGGGGTGGGTGAGCACGAGACTGCGGAACGTCTCCGCGAGGTCGCCCAGCGGCGCGCGGTCCACATGGTTCAACTGCATGCAGACATGCACCGCGACGCCCCCCAGTTCGGACTCGCCCACATTCAGCGAGCCGCCCGCCTGCTCCGCGGCGGCGCGGAAGAAACTCAGGCCCAGCCCGGTCTTCTTGCCTTTCTTCGTGGTGTAAAAGGGGTCGAGCGCCTGCTCGGGCGCGGCGCTCAGGCCGGGGCCGTTGTCCTCGACCTGAATCTCGAGCCGGTTGCGCGCGGCATCCTCAACAATGCCCACATAGACCACGGTCGCGCCCGCGCGCGTAGCGTTCTCGAGCAAGTCCAGGATATGCAGGGAGAGTTCAAGCAAGGCCCACCGACCTCCCCCCGGCGCCGCGCAGCGCGGCGGCGATTTCGTGAAAAGCCGCCGTTTCCAGATAACAGTACGACCGGGACGCACCGACCAGTTCGAGGCTGTGACTGTCGGACCCGGTAACGACCGGAAGGCCCAACGCGCGAAACTCTGCGTCACGGCCCTGCGCCAGGCCCGCCGTGGAAATCTCGATCGCATCGAAGTGGACATCCGGCGGGAAGAACCCCAACTGACTGCCCACGGAGAAAGAGGGCCGGTCCACGTGCGCGGCGATGACCAGCCCGCCGTTGCCGCGGACGAAAGCCACCGCCTCCGCCAGCGGCATCTGCGACGCGGCGGACAGAATGCGCGGCTCTTCCCCGACGATGTCGCCGTCGCCGTTCATGATCAACTGGCGCCCGTAACGGCGGGAATCCCGGTCGAAGCAAGGGAACCCGGCGAGAATGACCTCGGACGCGCACATGGCGGTGTCCGCATCGGGAAACAGGGCCACGACGTGCACTTCCTCCGCCGTCGTGATTTCGATGCCGGGAATCACGAGGACACGCCCTTCGCCGGGGCCTTCCGCAACCTCTTGCGCGGCCGCGACGTTGCCCGCCGTATTGTGGTCGCAGATGGCGATGATATCGAGCCCTGCATCCATGGCCGCCAGCACGACCCGGGGCGGCGACATGGCCTCATCGGCGCAGGGCGACAGCGCCGTATGCACATGCAGATCTGCGGCGTAACGTCTCACGCATGGCGCCCTCGCAGTCCGAGCGCATAAAGCCGCCCTGCAATATCGAAAGCGGGCTCAGGCGAGGCGAACAGCGCGACGCCCTCCTCGACCGCCTTCGCGCGCACGGTTTCTTCCGGGCGGCGGCCCATTGCGAAAATAACGCCGGCCAGCCCGGCATGGACAGACACGGCGATGACGTTCATGTGCACTTGCACGGTAACGAGCAGGCCGTCCTCCGGCCCATGAGCCAGCACGTCGCTCAGCAGGTCCGAAACGTACCCCGCCTCGATCTCGCGCGCCGCATCCAGGGGCGCCTCCGGCGTGAGCAGTTCAAGACCCAGTGTTTCGACTATGTTCTTCAGCTTCATGCGGTGACTCCCTCCGCGCATCCCCAGCGCGTCTCGTCTCCCGAAACGTGCACGCTTCTATTGTTGCCCGGCCCCGTACGATGTCCTCCGCAAGCGCGCCGCATGTCGGCGCGCCGCAAACGCCGCAATCACGGCCCGGCAGTTGACGGGTCAGGGCGTCGATCTCGCCTAGCTTCCTCATGGCGCGGCGCATGTCGGCATCGAGACGCAGTCCGGCGCGGGGCGTCAGCGGCCGGACGCGCCGCACGGCCACGCCGGGCGCTTGTTGCCGCGGCAGCGCCTCCCGCGCGCGCTGGCGCGCCAGCGCGGGATGGGTTCTCCAGACTGGCGCGCCGAAGCAGCCGTCCGGGCACGCATACAGCGCCACCGAAGCGCAATCGGCCGCCTGGCCATTCTCGACTTCTTCGAGGAACCGGGTCACGGCGCCCATCCCGCCCACACGCACAGCCGCCTCTCCCTTGAGAAGAGCGCCCGCGGCGGCATCGCGCCCGTGGCGTTTCAGGCGGGGCAGCAGGGCCTGCAACAGCGCGCCCGGCGCCACGATGTCCACCCGGGTCAATCCATTGGGACCGGCGAAGGCCGTGTACTGGGCGGGGCACGGTACGACGGCCACCACATGCGGCCCCGTGATCGCTTCGCGCGCCGCCTCGATCGGCGTCAGAAACGGCGGGATGTGCGGCAACAACGAGGGAAAACGCATCCGGATAAGATTGACGACCGCCGGGCAGACCGGCGGCAACACCGGGAACGCCGTGGCCGCGGCGTAGGCGCGAACAGCCTCGTCAAGCGCGTCTTCCCATATCGTGCCAACCCGCACGTCGTGGAACCCGAGCGAGGCCAGCGCTTCCAGGACGTCGCCGGGACGCACGCCCGGGCCCAACTGCCCCAGCAGCGAGACCGGCAGCACGAGCACGGTTTCCGGGGAGATATCGGGCGGAATTGCCTGCGCGGGAAAACCGAACACGTCCGCTGGACACGCCTCCGCGCATGCCGTGCAGTCCACGCAGAGATGTTCGAGAACCTCCGGCCTGCCGCAGTAGACGCGGGCCGCCTGCGTCGGGCAGGCGCCGAGACAGCGCAGGCATTGACGGCAACGGGAGATGTCCAGAGACACGGAATTCGGCTGCGTGCCGCAGGTTTGGGCAGGCTGCAGACGCACCGCAAACCGGATCTGCGTGCCACGGCCCAATTCCGAATGGATGGTGAACCGGTCGCTGTTCTTGCGGATATTGGGCAGCCCCATGCCGGCGCCGAAACCGAGTTCGCGCGCTTCCGCCGGAGCCGTAGAGAAGCCCTCGGTCAGCGCGCGGTCGATATCGGGGATGCCCGGCCCTTCGTCGACCACGGCCACCTCCACCTGCTCCGGGTCCACGGCCACGCGCATGGCCCCGTCGCGCGCATGGATGACCACGTTCATCTCCGCTTCATAGGCCGCAATCATCGTGCGGCGTACCGCAGCGGGGTCCGCGCCGATCTTTTTAAGCAAGGTCTTGAGCTGCTTGGACGCGTCGCCGCCCCGCTCATAATCCCCGCTGACAATGGGGTACACGGCGACCGTCATGGGGCGGCGGCCCCTTCCCCGTCCGGATGGAGACACCGGTGCAGCCGCCCGCATGTCTCAAACAGGGTCACGGGCGAGACCATCAGCACGGTGCCGCAGCGCTCGGCCGCTTCTTGCACCAGCGCGTCGGGCACGGCCCCGTTGACAAGGCAGATGCCCGGCGCGTCCATCAATTCGATAAGGCGCACCAGCCCGTGATTCGCGATGTGCGTTACCAGCAGCGTTGTATCCGACACGTGGCTGAGCAGGTCGCTCATGCGGTCCCCCGCGTGCACGCGGTCCACGTCCACTTCCTGCGCACGCGCCGGGTTCAACACCCGCGCCCCGATGCGCTCTGCCAGTTCAGCTAGATTCATCGGCGTTCCCGGCGGAGAATGCTTGCTCCGCTGCGCGTATTCTAACCCCGGCCGGGACAAGGAGACAACGGGGCCGCCGCCATGGAACGCGGGTATCCGCGTTCGTGCCCGCGGAGGTCAAGAATCGCCGCGGCAGGGGCGGCACGCCGCTGACGGGATGGTATGGCGCGTTCGAGGGGCGCGGGCGGGGACCCCGATTATTCTTCCGCGGCGCGGACACAGTTGCGGCCGGCGGCCTTGGCAGCGTAGAGGGCACGGTCCGCGGCGGCGATGAGTTCCTGGGCCGTGCGCCCGTGGCGGGGCCACTCCGCAAGACCCTGGCTGATGGTGACGCGGAATTCCTGGCCGTGGTGCTGGAAAACGCGTTCTTCAATCATGCGGCGCAGGCCTTCCGCAACCTCGCGCGCGTCCGCCAGTTTCGTAGCGGGATAGAGGACAATGGCCTCGTCGCCGCCGTACAACCCCGCGAGGTCTCCCTGCCGAAGAGACGCGCGCATCATGGCGCCCATTTCCTGCACGACCATGCGCCCCGCCAGATGCCCGTGCGTGTCGTTGACCTTCTTCAGCCCGTCCAGGTCGGTCATGGCCAACGCGAAGGGCCGGTCCTGCGGCGAGGTCTGCAGCAACCGGTCAAGGTGCGAGCGGAACGACTCCATGGTGAGCAGTCCGGTCAACCGGTCATAGTTGATGAGCCTGTGAATTTCCTGATGAAAGTGGTGGTCGATCTCATCCTGGAGGATGAACTTGAGCAGGACTTCACCGACGGCGATGCGGTCGCCGTTTTTCAGGCGCGCCTTGTCCGCCTGCACGCCGTTCACCATCGTGCCATTGCTGCTCCCGAGGTCGGACAGCTCAAAATGAACGGCGCCTTCTTCTTCGACGCGGTCAATCCGCACGTGCTGACGCGACACGGAAGGGGCGTTAATCGTCACGTGAGCCAGGGGCGATCGCCCGAGGATCTGGCCCCGGCCATGGACCTCGATCTCGCGGCCAATCTCGGCGCCGGCCAGCACGACGAGGCTGGCCCGTGCCGTGGACGCGGCGTTACGTCCCGCCGCGACGGCCGCAATCACAGTCGCATCGGGAACAAGGTCCCCCGTGTCTTCGTTCTTGATCTCGTCAGTCATAGGGGCGCGCATGCCTTCCTCTCCGGTATAATAACAGGCGCGGGCGCAGACCTCCAACACGCCCGTGCCTTTGATTCCGCGAAACACTAACGATGCAGGAACACCCTTTGAGAACACTCTTATGAATACCCGCTGCCTCGTCTATGGTTCCTACGGCTATACCGGACGGCTCGTGGTCCGTTACGCGCTCGAACGCGGCCTGCGGCCCGTGCTTGCCGGGCGCAATGAGGCCGTATTGCGGGTACAGGCGCGCGAGACCGGCCTTGACTACCGCGTGTTTGCGCTGGACGACCCCGGCGCCGTGGCGCGCGGGCTCGATGGCATGGCCGTGGTGGCGAATTGCGCCGGGCCGTTCGCGCGAACGGCGCGGCCCATGGTCAAGGGCTGCCTGCGCGCCGGCGCGCACTACCTCGACATTACCGGCGAGATCGAGGTGTTCGAGTCGCTCGCTGCGATGGACGCCGCCGCCCGCGATGCAGGGATCATGGTCCTGCCCGGCGCGGGCTTCGACGTAGTGCCCAGCGACTGCCTGGCCGCGCACCTGAAGGCGCAACTGCCCGGGGCTGCGCGGCTCGTGCTCGCGTTTTTCTCGAACGGGCGCACGTCGCACGGCACCGCGACGACCATCGTCGAAAATCTGGCCAAGGGCCTGTGGGTGCGCAAGAATGGCAGACTGACGCGCGTGCCCGTGGGCTGGAAGGAGCGCACCATCGACTTCGGCGAGGGGCCTCGAGGCGCGATCACCATCCCCTGGGGCGACGTTTCGACCGCCTATTACACGACGGGGGTCCCCGACATCGAGGTGTATATGGCCGCGCCGCGCGCCGCGCGCAAAATGATCCGCGCATCGCGCCGCCTCGGCTGGCTGCTCGGAAGCAGGCCTGTGCAGCGCTATTTGAAACGGCGGATCGACGCCGCGCCGCCCGGCCCGACGGACGAGGAGCGCGCGAGGACCTATTGCCTGCTGTGGGGTGAAGCCAGCGACGACACGGGCGGCCGCGTCGAAGCGCGGCTGCGCACTCCGGACGGCTACACGTTGACGGCGCTCACCACCCTGGCGATAGTCGAGAGAATAGTGAACGGGGACGCGCCCGCGGGGTTCCAGACCCCGGCCGCGGCTTACGGCGCGGACTTCGTCCTGGAAATCGAGGGCACGAGCCGCTGGTAGCCCGCCGCCGCGCGTGAAATGCAGGTCTTCAACGGGACCACGGAAACCGGGTGAGAACGGTCTCGCGGGACATCACTTTGTCTGGCATTTTCTGCAAATGCCCCGCACGTCCAAGTGGAGCGAGACGGGTTTTCCAAAGACCTTCGCCTCTTCGGGCCAGATAAGCTGCCTGGAACCGTCCAGCTCGAAGTCGCAGATCTGCGAACACTCCGTGCAGGTGAAATGGTGATGCGGCTCAAGATTGGCGTCAAAACGAAGCCGGTCGTGGCTCGTGCCGACAATATGGACGATACCGCACGCCTCCAGCAACCGCAGATTCCGGTACACCGTGTCGAGCGATAAGGTCGGCATCTTCTTGCGCAGCCGCTTGAAGATCATCTGCGCGTCCGGATGCGCTCCCGTAGAAGCGAGGTCGCGGTAAATCGCGATCCGCTGATGGGTAACCTTGATGCCCCGTTCCCGGCAAGCGCGAAGGAAAAAATCCATCCGATGTTGAATCAGGGATTTGGGGAGACCTGTTCGCACGTGCGGCTCCGTTCTGCCATGCAGCCAGTCCGATCTTAGGTCACCCCCGGGTCAAAGTCAAGGGTTGGGAGCCGGATTGGTCCGTTTCAGGGGCCCTGCGGGGCGCAGGCGGTAAGGAAACGGGACCGTTGACTTGCACACCTGTGTTCCGCATTATCTTGTGCGTGGCACAGTTCAGCGCGGCAGGCGGAAGCCGTTACGTTCTTTTCCGCGAGCCGTATCCCGGCTTGGGGAGACATGCCGTTCGTCGCGCATTGTAGTGAAAGGCGTTCTCCACACCTATGGACTACGCAGATCAGGAGCGACAGGACCAGACCCGCTTGCCGGATTCTGAAGGGGGTGCGGCATGCCCGCTGACGCCCATGCAGCAGGGAATGCTGTTCGCGAGTCTCGACGCCCCACCGGACACGGGCGCCTACCTGCAGCAGGTGGTATGCGTGTTGCGCGAACCGCTCGACATGGACCTGCTGATTTCTTGTTGGGAACACCTGTGCGAACGTCATGAAATCCTGCGCGCGCGTTTCGCGTGGGAGGGGCTGCTCGAAGCCGTGCAGGTGTTCGAGCCGTCGGTCCGCATACCGTTGACGCGCCTGGACTGGTCCGCGGTGCCGGAAGCCGGCCGGGAGGCGCGGCTGCGCTCTTTCCTGCGCGAGGACCGCGCGCGCGGCATGGATTTCACGCGGGCACCCCTGCACCGCCTGGCCTGTATCCGGCTGGGCGACACGGACCACCGCGTGGTCTGGACCGTGCACCACGCGCTATTGGATGAATCGATCACGGTGGCGGTGCGTGAAGTCTTCACCGAATATGACCTGCGGCGCGCCGGGAAGGACGCGCCGCTTCCCGCGGGCGCCTCGTACCGGGAGTTCGCGCGTTTCGTGCGCGAACAACCGCTTGACCGGGCCGAGGCGTTCTGGCGGCAGCGGCTCGCGGGTTTCAGCGAGCCGAATGAGATACGGCTGCCGCCGGGCGGCGCGGTGCCGGAGGCCGCGCTCAATCCGGCGAC
>JAGMZX010000040.1:16111-28248 GCA_018005585.1 Candidatus Hydrogenedentota bacterium
TGCGCGAACAACCGCTTGACCGGGCCGAGGCGTTCTGGCGGCAGCGGCTCGCGGGTTTCAGCGAGCCGAATGAGATACGGCTGCCGCCGGGCGGCGCGGTGCCGGAGGCCGCGCTCAATCCGGCGACGGGCGGCGCGGAAGTGCGGCATCGCTTGGACCGCCTGTTGGCCGCCGCGCTGAAAGACTTCGCGCGCGAGAATGGGGTCACGCTGAACACGCTGTTTCAGGCCGCGTGGGCGCTGGTCCTAGGCCGGTACAGCGGCTCGAGGGACGTCGTGTTCGGCGTGACGAAAGGGCTCCGGTACGGCGCCCCGGATGGACCGGCGCGCGTGGGGCTTTACATCAATACGCTTCCGTTCCGGGTGTTCATACCGGGGGACCGTGGCGTCCGCGCATGGCTGGGCGAGGTGCGCCGCGCATGGACGGAGCTGCGTGAGGTCGAGAACACGCCGCTGTCGAAGATAGGCGGGTGGAGCGAAGCGCCGCGGGGCGCGGCTTTATTCGACACGCATCTCGTGTTCGAGCGCGGCACCATGGATTATCTCGTGCGTGACGGGGGCGCCCGGTGGCCGCAGCGCGAGTTCCCCCTGTTTGAGCGCACCCCCACGGCAATCTCGCTGGCTGTGTATAACGCGGACGAATTGGACCTGGCCATCGAATATGACCCGGCCCGGTTTGCGCCCGAGGCGCTCGCGCGGACTCCGGGGCACATCGAAACGCTCCTCCGCGGCATGCTGGAACGACCCGACGCGACGCCGGACACGCTCGATATGCTTACGGAAGCAGAGAACCGCCTCCTGCGCGACGCGTGGCAGCCGGAAATACCGGACTGGTCCGCGCCAGCGCTGGTGTTGCAGTCTTTCGCGACGGCGGCCCAGCAGCAGCCGGACGCAATTGCGGTACAGGACGGCGATCAGCGAATCACATATGGCGAACTGGACCGGCGCGCCAACCAGCTGGCGCATTACCTGGCCGGGCTCGGCGCCGGACCCGAGAAGCCCGTGGCGCTGTGCGCGCCCCGCTCGCTCGATTTGATTATCGGCGTCCTGGGCATTATGAAGGCGGGCGCGGCCTACCTGCCCCTCGACCCGGCATACCCCGCGGCACACATGGATTACGTGCTCGAGACGGCATCGGCGGACATCGTGCTGACCCGGTCAGGCCTGCTGCCGCGCCTGTCGCGGCAGCAGGCGCACCTGGTGTGCCTCGATGCGGACGCGGCCCTTATCGGCGCGCGGCCCGCCGAGGCGCCGGTGGTGTCCCCCGCGCCTGAACACATGGTCTACGTCATTTTCACGTCGGGCTCGACCGGCAAGCCGAAAGGCGTGGTGGTGGAGCACCGTGCGCTGGCTTGGTTTGTGCGAGAAGCCACGCGGCTGTACGGCATCAATGCGCACGACCGCGTGCTGCAGTTCGCTTCGCTCAGTTTCGATGCGGCCGCGGAGGAGATCTGGCCCGCGCTGACCGCTGGCGCGACGCTTGTCTTGCGCAACGACGCAATGCTCGCGTCCGCCGCGGCGTTCTTTCAGCAGTGCCGCGACTGGGGCGTGACAGTACTCGACCTGCCCACGGCGTTCTGGCACGTGCTGGTGGACGAGTTGCGCGAGGCGCCCGTGCCCGAATGCGTCCGCATGGTCATTATCGGCGGTGAAGCGGCTCGCGCGGAGAGCGTCGCGGCGTGGCGCGCGCACGCGCCCGCGCGGGTGCGGCTGGTTAACACCTACGGCCCGACGGAAACGACCGTCACCGCCACGAGCAGTTTCCTGGACACGGAGCGCGATGGCGAACCTCCCATAGGACGCCCCCTGCCGGGGCTGCGCGCCTATGTGTGCGACGAACAGACGCGCCTGACGCCCATAGGGGTGCCGGGCGAACTGCTGCTCGGAGGGCAACAACTGGCGCGCGGCTACCTGGCGCGTCCAGACCTGACGCAAGCCGCATTCGTGCCGAGCCCGTTTCGCGAGGGGGAACGCCTTTACAGGACCGGCGACCTCGTGCGGCTTCGCGAAGACGGGCAACTGGTCTACCTGGGCCGGCGGGACCGCCAAGTGAAGATCCGCGGGTTCCGCATCGAACTGGGCGAGATCGAATCCGTGCTGAGCCGGCATCCCGGCGTCCGCGAAGCGGCCGTATCCGTATATGAAGCGGCGCCAGGCGACAAGCAACTCGTCGCATACCTGACGGCAGCCGGGCCGGGCGAACCGGCCACGTTCGAGGCGGAGGCGCGCGCCTGGCTGCGAGCGCAATTGCCGCCGCACATGCAGCCCGCGGTGTTCCATGTGCTCGAGCGGATGCCCCATACGACGAGCGGCAAGCTTGACCGGCGCGCCTTGCCCGCGCCCGCGGCGCGGCCGGTGGTGTCCGCCCCGGCGGAACAGGGCCCCGCGAGTGAACTCGAGCAACAGATGCTGGCTATCTGGGCGAAGGTGTTGAAGGTTCCGGCGCTGGGCATGAACGACAACTTCTTCGAACTGGGCGGGCACTCGCTGCTGGCGATCATCCTGCTGGGCCACGTCGAGCGCCAGTTCCAGAAACGGCTGCCGCCCATTCAACTGTATCAGGCGCCCACCGTACGCCAGTTCGCGCGGCTGCTCCGCGATGGGGAACAGGCCGGGCCGCAGTCGCCGCTGCGGCCCATTCAACCGGAGGGAAGCCGGCCGCCGCTCTTCTTTGTGGGCTCCACCGACCTGCTCGATTCCGTGGTTCCGGTGCTCGGGCGGGACCAGCCCCTCTACTCGCTGAACATTTTCGGCCTGCAGGAACAAGACGGCAAGGCTCCGGCGCTGTCGCTGAAGGACATTGCGGCAAGGTACATCGGGGAAGTGCGGCGCGTGCAACCGCGAGGGCCTTACTATCTGGGCGCGTACTGTCGCGACTCCATGCTCGCGCTCGAAATGGCGCAGCAATTGCACGCGGCGGGCGAGCGCGTGGCGCGGTTGTTCGCCATCGACTACTTCTGGGAAAGCAGGCCGCGGTACGGGCGCTTGCGCCGCTACCTGCGGAATCTGCGCCAGTACGGCGCGCGATACTTGCGCGACAAGTACCAGGAGCGGCTGAAATTGCTGCGGGAACACTACGGCCGCGTGCGCAGCAGGCTTGCGCTGCGCCTGTCGGCCCGCGTTCGGGAAAACGTGCCGCCCGCGCACCACACCACCCTGTTCATTCACGCCTATTACGACGCCGCCGCGGCGTACAGGCCGCTTCCGTATCCCGGCGCCGTGACGGTGCTGGTGGCGGACGAGTGGGGCGTGGTCCGTCTGCCGGAGTGGGAGCGCATCGCGCGGGGTGGTGTCGAGATTCGTCAAATCCCCGCATGCCATCACAGTCTGTGGAAGCCGCCGCAGGTGAACGCGCTCGGCGCGGTCTTGAGGGAATGCCTGGACACGCCCGGGCCGCCGCAGTGAAGCAGCCTGCCTCGCGGCGCGCGCATCTGGTTGACAGCGGTTTTTGTGTTTGCTAGAATCCTTCGGTTGCTGAGCGGGAGTAACTCAGCGGTAGAGTGCAACCTTGCCAAGGTTGAGGTCGCGGGTTCAAATCCCGTCTCCCGCTCCATTTTTCTTTCTGGGGCCGTTAGCTCAGCCGGTAGAGCAGGTGACTCTTAATCACAAGGTCGCAGGTTCGACTCCTGCACGGCCCACCAGAGGGGCGTTACACGCGGGTCGGCGAGTGCCCCGCCGATGGTCCGCGCGGGTATAATCAGTAGTGTGCATTGTGGGCCAAGTCTGAGCCGGGCGAGTGGCGGAACTGGCAGACGCGCTGGACTTAGGATCCAGTACCGCAAGGCGTGCGGGTTCAACTCCCGCCTCGCCCACCAAACCCTCGAGAAATCAGGAACATGAGCGACGACAAAGAAAAGCAGGAACCCACCCAGGACGCGGCAATCGAAGCGGTAGCTGAGGAAGCGGCGGCCACCGAAGACAAGAAGAAAGAGAGCAAAGAAGAGGAAAAGGAATTCCAGTTCGTAGAGCCGCCCGTGTTCTCCGTAGAGCACAAGGGCGACTGTGCGTACGAGGTCAAGGTAACCATTCCAGCAGCCAATCGCGCCAAGAAGGCGGAGGAAGTCTTCGAGGAATTGCAGCGGGACGCGGATGTTCCGGGGTTCCGGCGCGGCCGGGTCCCCCGCAAGGTGCTGGAGAAGAAATTCGGGAAGGCCATCCGCGAGGACGTCGTGGACAAGCTGGCCGCCGCCGCTTTCTTCAAGCTCCTCAAAGACGAAGAACTCAAGGCGATGGCGTATCCAGATATTGACGGGCTGGACGAGGCCAAAGCTCTCGGCCCCGAGATGCCGCTCGACTTGGTGTTCAAGTTCGAGGTCATGCCGCGCGTGACGCTCGGCGAGTACAAGGGCGTGCCCGTGGAGCGGCCTGTTGTTACCGTCGAGGATGCGGATATCGAGGCGTCGGTCCTGGACCTGCGGCGGCGCTTTGCCCTCTATGAAACCGTCGCGGACGCGCAAGCCGCCGACGGCGATCAGGTGATTATCGATTTCCACGGCCAAGTGGACGGACAGGATTTCCCCGGCAATCGCGCCGAGAACTATCCCTATATCCTGGGCACAAAGCGGTTCTTCCCGGAATTTGAGGAGGTCCTGCGCGGCGCGGCGACGGGCGCAACCGTCGAGTGCGACGTAACCTTCTCCGAGAACGACCGCGCCCGGGAGCTGGCCGGAAAAGCAGCCCACTATACCATCAAGGTCAACGAAATCAAGCGCCGCCAAGTGCCGGAGCTAACAGACGAATTCGCGCGACAGGCCGGTTACGAGAGTGCCGCGGACCTGCGCGACAAGGTGGCCGATGGCCTGCGCAGCGGCTCGAGCGCGCAGAGCGACCAGGTGGCGGAACAGGTCGCCGTGGCGAAAATCGTGGAGAGCAGCTCGTTCGAGATTCCCGCGTCGCTGCTCGAATCGCTGGCGAAAGACCACTACGACGAGGAATTGCAGCGTTTACGCCGGATGCACATCCCGATGAGCGAAATTGAAGCGCGCGAAGAAGCGTTGCGCGCGGAAGCGCGGCAAGAAGCCGAGCGCGGACTTAGAGAGTTCCTGGTGCTGCGCGAAATTGCGCGCGCCGAGAAGGTCGAAGTCACGGACGAGGATTTTGTGGAGGAAGCCGAGGCGATCAGCCGGCGCACCGGCACGGAAGTCGCCGCGGTCCGCAGTTTCATGGATAAAGAAGAGCATAAGGACGACTACACGGAACGTTTGCTCCGCCGCAAGGCGCTGGCCTTTGTCATGCAGCACGCCCAGATTACGAATAAGGAACTGCCGCACGAGGAAGATGAGGCGCAAGATGGGCAAGCCTAACCCCGAACCCGGCGCGTTGTCTCTGCGGCATTCTGCCTTGACGCTCGAGGGCGGCGCGACTGCGTCGCCGCGCGCCGTGACTATCTACGAGCAGACCAGCCGCGGCGACCGGCCCTATGACATCTACTCGCGCCTGCTTGCCGACCGGATTATTTTCCTCGGCATGCCTATCGACGACTATGTCGCCAACTACATCATCGCGCAGCTGCTGTTTCTCGAGGCGGAAGACCCGGACAAGGACATCAACATCTACATCAACACGCCGGGCGGCAGCGTGACGGCGGGGCTGGCCATCTACGACACCATGCAGTTCGTCAAGCCGGATATCTGCACCATCTGTCTCGGTCAGGCCGCCAGCATGGGCGCGGTGCTGATGGCCGCCGGAACCAAGGGCAAGCGCTTCGCGCTTCCCTATTCCCGGTTTTTGCTGCACCAGTTGATGGGCGGGGTCCACGGCCAGGCCGCGGACATCGAAATCCAGGCCCGGGAAATCGTTCGCGTCGGCGAGATGATCGATGAAATCCTCGTGAAGCACACGGGCCAGCCGATCGAAGTGATCCGGCACGACAGCGACCGCGATTTCTTCATGGGCGCGCAGGAAGCCAAGGCCTACGGCCTCGTCGATGAGGTCATGGTCCGTACGCACCTCAAGCGGTGAAGCGCCGCCCGCCGGGGCTCACGCCGCGCGCCGCAACTCGACCGAGAACGATAGGCGTGGAATCTCCAGCCGGGACCGCGTTTCATCCAGCGGCGTGATCACCACTTCGCCGGTTCGACCGTCCGGCCCGGTCATCTCGAGCAGGACATTCGAGTCTCGTTCTTCCTTGAGGCGCATGGCGCCGCCCAGCCCATCGAAGAACACCGCTTCGTCCGACGGGCGAAACTCGACCGTGAAGGACTGGCCCTTGATCTCGCCCGACCACGTGCCCTCGAGGGTGTCGTACAGGCTGCTCCCGCAGCCGGCCATGACAGAGACCAGGCAGAAGCACGCCGGGAGAAGAGGGGCGCAACGGAAGAGACGGCGAACGGGCATGGCTCGAAGCGATATGCTTATATTCGGCATAGCGGCATAATCAGGCTGTTTATTCATGGGTCAATACGAAAACGCCCCGGCCCGGCATGTTGGGCGCGAGACGGGTACGGCACGAGTGTATCATCCCGCGGCGGCTGGAAAAAGTTGCACGAATCTGGTGGCCCAGGGAGTGCGCCGCTGGAGCGAAGGCTGTCCTCCCCCCTTCCTCGGGGGCATGAGCGGAGCAGAGACCAATATTCTTGTGTCCACAATCTTCCGTTTCGTCCACGCGGCGCGGGCCGGGGGCGCACCGCGCAGCGAGTCAGGTGGCGCCGAAGGGTTGCGTTTCATGGAACCTGCACGCATGTTGGCGTATGGTAAGCATAGAACAAAGCTTGCGTTAGACAGGCGTTTGTTGGCACAATAAGGGGGTCTATGTTGCGATGGCGGGCCGAAAGAAATCTGTTGACAAGCGGCCGCCAAAGTGATATATTCGCCTTTGCCCTAGTGGTCAGGAGGTGTGTTGGCATGGCTTCACAGCGTGGTCGCAACGACGTACCTACATGCTCGTTTTGTGGCAAACGCCACGACGAGGTCAACAAGCTCATTGCAGGCCCGGAAGTGAATATTTGCGACGAGTGCGTGAAGCTCTGCGGCGAGATTGTGGCGGAAGACCGCGCGCGCAAGAGCGGCACGCGGACCGTGAAGGTCCCGACGCCTGCGGAGATCAAGGATTTCTTGGACCAGTACGTGGTCGGGCAGGAGCATGCGAAGCGCGTGCTGGCCGTCGGCGTGCACAACCATTACAAGCGCATTGCGGCGGGCGGCGAACTGGACGGCGTCGAGATTCAGAAGTCGAATGTGCTCTTGATCGGCCCGTCCGGCTGCGGCAAGACCGTTCTGGCCGAGACGCTGGCTCGGATGCTGGAAGTGCCGTTTGCCGTGGTCGATGCGACCACGTTGACCGAGGCGGGCTACGTCGGAGACGACGTCGAGAACGTTATCCTGAAACTGCTTCAGAGCGCGGATTTCGATTCCGCGCGCGCCGAGACGGGTATCGTTTATATCGATGAGATCGACAAGATCGCGCGCAAGAGCGACAGCCCCTCGATCACGCGCGACGTGTCGGGCGAAGGCGTGCAGCAGGCGCTGCTCAAGATACTGGAAGGCACGATTGCCAACGTGCCGCCTCAGGGCGGGCGTAAACACCCGCAGCAGGAGTGCATCCAGGTTGACACGCGGAACATACTGTTCCTCTGCGGCGGCGCGTTCAACGGGCTCGAAGCGATCATCCGCAAGCGTACCGGCAGCAACGTCATCGGGTTCAACGCCGAGATCAAGTCGAAGAAAGAGCGGGGCATCGGCGAACTGCTGGCCCTGATCAAGCCTGAAGACCTCATCAAGTTCGGCATGATCCCCGAATTCGTGGGGCGCGTGCCCGTCGTCGCGACGCTGCACGAACTGGGCCGCGAGGAACTCGTCCGCATCCTGGTCGAGCCGAAGAACGCCATTACCAAGCAGTACGAAAAACTGTTCGAACTCGAAAACGTGAAGTTGCGTTTCCCCGAAGAGACGATTCAGGCCGTGGCGGACTGCGCCCTCGAGCGCGACACGGGCGCGCGCGGCCTGCGCAGCATCCTCGAAGAGGTCATGCTCAACGTCATGTTCGATATCCCCTCGCGCAAGGACATCCGCGAGTGCATCATTACGCCGGGCGTCATTCGCAATCGCGAGGAGCCGCTCATCGTCTACGAGCACGAACTTTCCGAACGCGGCGAACGCGCCAAGGAAAAACCCGGACGCTCCGCTTCCGCCTGACCACGCCTCTCAATGCCATGGCTCCCCTGTCTTGCAGGCGGTCGCGCCCTGCGCAAGAAGCCATGGGACCCTTCTTGAAAAAGACACGGCCCCGCTTTCCCATCCCGCGGGCGCGCTCGTGGCGTCACGAGCACTTGGCAGCGGCGGGGATGTGCGCGGGGAGCAGATGCGAAAAGACCCGGTGACCTCACGCCGTATCGGGTACGATGTCGCCGGGGGGAATGGCCTTGACTTCTTCCGGTGCTTCGCCGCTCTCTTTATGGCGGCGGGGTTTGGCGGGCGCGGGGAAGGATTCTTCTTTTTTCGGCTTCTCGGGAAGCAGGTCCGCGCCGCCGTGTGCGCGGATGATCGCGTCAATTTCCTCGGCCTCGAGCGTTTCGCGCTCGAAGAGCGCCTCGGCGAGGGCATCCAGGATATTGCGGTGCTGCGTGACGATGTCCTTTGCGTCTTTATAGGCCTCTTCGAGGAGCCGGTGCACCTCGCGGTCGATGGCCGCGGCGGTTTCTTCGCTGAACTCGCGCATGCGCGCGAAATCGCGCCCGAGGAACACCTCGCTCTGGCCCGCAAACGAAACCGGGCCCAGTTCGCTCATGCCCCATTCGCACACCATGGCGTGCGCCAGTTGCGTCGACCGTTTGAGGTCGCTGGCGGCGCCGCTGTTGAACTGGCCGTAGACCATTTCTTCCGCGGCGCGCCCGCCCATGGCGTAGCGCAGCGTCGCGAGGCAATAGGGCTTTGCGACGCTGTGCCGGTCTTCTTCCGGCAACGCGCTGGTAACGCCGAGCGCTTGCCCTCGCGGGATGATGGTCACCTTATGAACAGGGTCGGTGTCCGGCAGCAGCCGGCCGACGAGCGTATGGCCTGCCTCATGGTAGGCGGTGGCCAGCTTTTCTTTCGGAGTCATGACGAGGCTGCGCCGGGCCGGCCCCATGAGCACACGGTCCTTTGCCTCCTCGAAATCGTGCATGGTTACGGAATCCTGGCCGCGCCGCGCGGCGAGCAAGGCCGCCTCGTTGACGAGATTAGCGAGGTCCGCGCCGGAGAATCCCGGCGTTGCGCGCGCAAGCACCTGCGTATCGACCTCGTCGTCTATGGGCACCTTCTGATTACGGATGTGAATTTCGAGGATTTGTTTGCGGCCCTTGATGTCCGGGTTGCTCACGACTATCTGCCGGTCGAAACGGCCCGGGCGCAGCAGGGCCGCGTCGAGCACGTCGGGCCGGTTCGTCGCCGCCATCAGGATGACGCCGTCATTCGTGTTGAAGCCGTCCATCTCGACGAGCAGCTGATTCAGTGTCTGTTCCCGTTCGTCGTGACCGCCGCCCAGTCCCGCGCCGCGCTGGCGGCCGACGGCGTCGATTTCGTCGATAAAAATGATGCATGGCGCGTGCTTGTGACCCTGCTGGAAGAGATCGCGCACACGGCTCGCGCCGACGCCGACGAACATTTCAACGAAATCGGACCCGCTGATGCTGAAGAAGGGCACGCTCGCCTCGCCCGCGACCGCCCGCGCCAGCAGCGTTTTGCCGGAACCCGGCGGCCCGACCAGAATCACGCCGCGCGGAATCTTGCCGCCGAGCCGGGTGAACTTCTTCGGGTCCTTCAGAAACTCGACGACTTCCTGAAGCTCTTCCTTGGCTTCATCGACGCCTGCCACGTCCGCGAACGTTACCGTTTTGTCGCTCTGGTTGACCATGCGGGCGCGGCTCTTGCCAAAGGACATGGCCTTGGCGCTGCCGCCCTGCATCTGGCGGAACATGAAGAACCAGAAGAGGCCGATGATCAGCAGCAACGGCACGACGTTGAAGAGCAGGCTGGTCCAGAGCGTGTTCTGCGGCGCGAACTTGACCGGCACCCCCTTCTTGCTCAGTTGCTGCTTCCAGTCGTCCTTGAACTCGTTCGTGGTGAAGCTGGCTGTCCGGCGCCCGTCCATTTCTTCCGCGAACCGCACCTCGACGCTGAACAGCTTCTCGCCTTCTTCCGTCACGCTCACCGACTCAATACGAGTATCCTTCTCGTCCAGGACCTGAGCGACGAAATCGGCCTCTGTATACTCCTTTCGGGGCTTCTGCCAATCGGTGAAAGCGGATAAGGCCAACACCACGATGATCAGCAGGACAATCCAGAGGGAGACCTGTTTCAGGAAACCGTTCATCAGTCTAAGGGGATCCTCGCTAGTCCCGGCCGGGAAGCCGGTTCGGCCCACCCGTGCCGTTTACGGCTCAACAATAACAAACACTCGGCATGCACGTACGCATACCGCACCTCACGACATGATACCATACGAAATGCCCTCGCACAATTAAACCCACGACTGTTACGGTCCGCCTCACGGAATCCTTAACTGGCGTCCGTACCGGACCTTAGGTCGTTGCCCGCCCGTATCGCGAGCCGGAACAAGCACCCCGCCCCAACCAGGTGGATCGTCAACACGCCAGCCTTGGAGGGACATTCCTTGACTTCCTGAAGTGTGTTTCCTTCCTGCCCGGGGTCCGGACTTGCCGCGGTACCATCCCTTGCAGCCGCATGCCTGCTCTCTCTTGTCCGGCATAATTCGTTGCCTGCCAGTGTTCTCCTTAGAACCCTTGGACATTCGTGTCTCTTCACGTATACCATTATGCGCCGTCGCGGGGGCTGTACTGGAGTAATGGGAAGGGTTTATTGCGCCTGGGCCCTGCGACAGCGCTGCGCCGGACCGGATACTGTGACATTTCAACCATGAACACCACGCACGCAAACGACGACGCAGCCGCTCCGCTCGCCCCGAGATCCCGCCGCGCCACCGGTATTGTCTTTGTGACGCTGTTCATCGACCTGGTCTCTTTTTCCATCGTTTTCCCTCTGTTCCCGAACATGTTGGCGTACTACCGCGGCGTCGAGGGCGGCGCCGGCCTATTCGGCTGGTTCCACGGCGTTCTCGAACGGCTTACCGCGCTGGCCGGTTCGCCCGAGGGAGACTGGGGCATCATGGTCCTCTTTGGCGGCGTGCTGGGCGCCCTGTACTCGTTGCTCCAGTTCCTGTGCGCCCCCGTGCTGGGCCGCGCCTCGGACCGCTACGGGCGCAAGCCGGTTCTTCTGCTCGGGGTGGGTGGCATGGTCCTGTCGCATGTGCTGTGGGTCTTTGCGGGCCGGTTCTGGCTGCTGCTGTTGTCTCGCGTCATCGGTGGCATGATGAGCGCCAACATCGCCACGGCCACCGCCGTTGTCGCGGACGTGACCGACGCGCGAACCCGTCCGCGCGGCATGGCGCTCATCGGCATGGCCTTCGGCCTCGGGTTCATTATCGGCCCGGCGATCGGCGGGCTCACGGCGTCACTGGACCTGACGGCGCACTGGCCGGGTCTTGTCCAGGTGGGCGTCAACCCCTTCTCCACTCCAGCGCTTATTGCCGCGGTTCTATCGTTTGCCAACTGGCTGCAATTGGCGCTCCGTTTCCGCGAATCGCTGCCCCGGGACCGGCGGTCCGTTCCCGCTTCGGTGCGCACGGCGAATCCCCTGGTGTTGCTGCGCGAGCGAAGCGCGCCCGGCGCCGGCGGCACGAATCTGACCTACTTCCTCTTCTTCGCCGTCTTCTCCGGCATGGAGTTTACCTTGACTTTTCTCACCGTGGACCGGCTGGGTTACGCGCCCCGCGAGAACGGCCTCATGTTCTTTTATGTGGGCGTGATTCTTGCCCTCGTGCAGGGGAGCTATGTACGGGTCCTGTCGCCGCGGCTGGGCCCCAGGCGCATGAGCGCCCACGGCATTTCCCTGGCCGCGCCGGGCCTGCTGCTCATCGGACTTGCGGCGGCCAACACGAGCGCCCTCATGCTGTTCGCCGGACTCGGGCTGCTGGCCGCGGGCGTGGCGCAGACCACCCCGTGCCTGACCGCGCTGGCCAGCCTGTATGCGCCGCATGGCGAACAAGGCCGCGCATTGGGCGTCTTCCGGTCCGTGGGCGCCCTGGCCCGCGCCGCCGGGCCGCTTGCCGGTTGCCTGTTATATTGGAGCCTGGGCGCCAGCCTG
>JAGMZX010000040.1:28348-40923 GCA_018005585.1 Candidatus Hydrogenedentota bacterium
AACCCGATCGAAAGCGGGGACACGGCGTGGATGCTCACGGCCACGGCTCTCGTGCTGTTCATGACCATCCCCGGCTTGTCGCTGTTCTACGCGGGCCTCGTGCGCGTGCGCAACGTGCTCTCCATCCTGATGCAATGCTTCGCGATAACGGCGCTGGTCAGCGTGCTGTGGGCGCTGTACGGCTACACATTGGCCTTTGACACCGCGGGCATGGAGGAAGGCGCGTACAACTTCGGCAGTTTCATCGGCGGACCCGCGAAACTGCTGCTCATGCCCGTGACAGCCAGCGCGGCCAGGGGAACGATTCCCGAGACGGTCTTTGTTGTGTTCCAGATGACATTCGCGGTCATAACGCCGGCGCTCGTCTGCGGCGCCTACGCGGAACGCATGAGATTCTCCGCCGTACTGCTCTTCACGGCATTATGGGTGACCTTCGTGTATGTGCCGGTCTGCCACATGGCATGGGCGGGCCCCGGCGCGCTGTTCGTGAATTGGGGCGCGCTGGATTTCGCGGGCGGCACCGTCGTGCATATCAACGCGGGTGTTGCGGCGCTGGCCGCATGCTTGCTGATCGGCAGGCGCAAAGGTTACCCGGACGCGCAGATCATGCCGCACAATCTCGGTATGACCGTCGCGGGCGCAGGCATGCTCTGGGTCGGCTGGTTCGGTTTCAACGCGGGCAGTGCCATTGCCGCGAACGGTTCGGCCGGGATGGCCATGCTGGTGACGCAATTGAGCACCGCCATGGCCACCTTGACCTGGATGGGCGTGGAATGGGTGAAACACGGCAAGCCAAGCGTGCTCGGCGCGGCCACGGGCGCGGTGGCGGGGCTCGTGGCCATCACGCCCGCGTCCGGGTCGTGCGGCCCGCTGGGCGCCCTTGTCATCGGTTTTGCATCCGGAATTATCTGCTTCTGGGGCGCGACGAGCCTGAAACGCGCGGCGGGGTATGACGACGCGCTGGACGCGTTCGGGGTGCACGGCATCGGCGGCATTGTCGGCGCGCTGCTTACCGGCGTATTTGCCGCGCCTGCCTTGGGCGGACAGGGATTCGACAGGAGCATCGCGAGTATCGGCGGCCAGGTGGCCGCGCAGGGCATGACCGTCGTGTTCACGCTGGTATACGGGGGCGTGCTTTCGGCGGTCATACTGAAAGTTGTGGACCTTGCGGTTGGACTGCGCGTGAGCGGCGAAGAAGAAGAGATGGGCCTGGACCTGGCCCTGCACGGCGAAGAGGGATATCACCTGTGACGCAAACGCCCGCTTTTGCGGGGCTTTCAAGGGTGTCGCTATACTCCGTGAAGCTTAGACACCAACGGAGGATGGACCAGTGAAGAAGGTAGAAGCTGTCATAAAGCCTTTTAAACTTGAGGAGGTTAAGGAGGCTCTCGCGTCAGTGGGCGTGCAGGGCTTGACCGTCACGGAGGTAAAAGGGTTTGGCCGCCAGAAGGGCCACAAGGAGCTTTATCGCGGGGCGGAATACGTCGTCGAATTCCTGCCCAAGGTGAAGCTCGAGATTGTCGTGTCCGACGACCGTCTCGAAAGCGTGGTCAAGGCGATTGTGAAAGCCGCCTCGACCGGGCGCATCGGCGACGGGAAAATATTCGTTTCCCCGATTGAGGACGCGATCCGCATCCGCACGGGCGAGACGGGCGACATAGTGCTGAGCTAACCGTTCGTGGAAAAAGAACCGGCAACGGAGACGGTCGATCGACACTTCGCGAGCCGGCGGGATACAGCGAGGCCGAAGAAGCCTACCAGCAAGGAGCAAGGTATATGCACAAGAATCTGGCGCCTAACGATGTCATCACCATGATACGGGACAAGAAGATTCAGTTCGTCGATTTCCGTTTTATGGACTTCCCCGGCCTGCAGCAGCATCTGACGTTTCCCGCCTCGCAAATCACGGAAGAAGTATTTGAGGAAGGGCTCGGCTTCGACGGTTCGAGCATTCGCGGCTGGCAGGGCATCCACGAAAGCGACATGCTCGTGCTGCCCGATCCCCGCACCGCCACGTTGGACCCGTTCGCGGAGATTCCCACGCTGATCCTCTACTGCAACATCCTGGACCCGATCACGAAGGCGCGCTATTCGCGCGACCCGCGCAACGTGGCGCAGAAAGCCGAGGCGTACCTCGTTTCGACGGGCATCGGCGACACCGCCTTTTTCGGGCCGGAAGCGGAATTCTTCATCTTCGACGACGTGCGCTACGACCAGACGCCGTACGCCGGCTACTACCACATCGACAGCGTCGAAGGCATCTGGAATGCCGGAAGACAGGAGAGCCCGAACCTGGGGTACAAGCTTCGCTACAAGGAAGGCTATTTCCCCGTGCCGCCGTCGGACTCCCAGTTCAACCTGCGCAGCGAGATGGTAGCCACGATGATCGAATGCGGGCTCAACGTCGAGTGCCACCACCATGAAGTCGCCACCGCCGGACAGGCCGAAATCGACCTGCGTTTCGACGCGCTCACCGCGATGGCCGACAAGCTCACCCTGTACAAGTACATCATCAAGAACACCGCGCACAAGCACGGCAAGACGGCCACGTTCATGCCGAAGCCCCTGTTCTCGGACAACGGTTCGGGCATGCACACGCACGTCAGCCTCTGGAAAGGCGGCAAGCCTCTGTTCGCCGGCGACAAATACGCGGGGCTCAGCCAGGACGCCCTCTGGTTCATCGGCGGGCTGCTCAAGCACGCAAACGCGCTTGTCGCCCTGACCAACCCCACGACGAACTCGTTCAAGCGGCTGGTGCCCGGCTACGAGGCACCCGTGAACATCGCGTACAGCGCGCGAAACCGCAGCGCCTGCTGCCGCATTCCCATGTACTCCGCCAGCCCGAAGGCGAAGCGCGTCGAGTTCCGCGTGCCCGATCCCGCGTGCAACCCCTACTTCGCGTTTTCGGCCATTCTCATGGCGGGCATCGACGGTATCCAGAACAAGACCGATCCGGGCGAGCCCATGGACAAGGACCTGTACGACCTGCCGCCGGAGGAAAAGGCAAAGGTGCCGCAGGTGCCCGGCAGCCTCGCCCGCGCCCTGGAAGCCCTCGAAAAAGACCACGAATTCCTGCTGCGCGGCGACGTCTTCACCGAGGACGTGCTGCACACGTGGATCAAATACAAGCGGGAGAAGGAAGTGCTGCAAATAAACCTGCGGCCCCATCCCTACGAGTTCTACCTCTACTACGACATTTGATCAAGGCAGTGCGTGACGTCCGCGCGGGGGTCCGGCAGGCCCGGGCCCCCATTCTTATTCGTTGCCGAGCATGACGACGAAGGACTTGAAGATTTCCGCGTCAATCTCGCCGCCCATCTCGTCCTGCATCAGCCTGAGTCCCGGGAAGGAATGCATCGCTGCCTTGTATGAGCGACGCGTGGTGAGCGCGTCGAAGATGTCGCAGATGGACGCGATGCGCGCCCACAGAGAGATCTGCCCGCCGCGCAGACCGTCGGGATACCCCGTCCCGTTTATCTTCTCGTGGTGGTGGCGCGTCACATCGAGCACAAGGGGGCTCGTGACGCCCATCTCAAACAGGAGCGACTGGCCGAATTCGGGATGTCTGCGCATCTCCCGCCATTGCGCGGAAGTGAGCTTGCCGCGGCAGTTGACAACCGCCGGGTCGATCTGGCTCTTCCCGATGTCGTGCAGTAGCGCGCCTTCCCCGAACTCGCAGACTTTCGCTTCTCCGTGGCCCAGGTGCTGCGCGAGCGCGATGCTGAATAGAAACACGTTCACGCTGTGCGTGTACGTATAATAGTCGTAGGACGTCAACCGCATCAGACTGCGAATGGCGGCCCCTTCGTGGAAAAGGAACGCGGTGGTGTGGTTCACCAGCCGCTTCGCGCGCGGAAGCATAGGGCCGCTGCGCGGGGCCTGCATCAACTGCTGCATGACAAACGTGGAGGATTCGTACAACAGCGCGGCGCGGTCGTCCAGCGGAACGCCATCGTCCGCCAGGACCGCGCCCAGGTTCGCCTCAACGTACGCATGGTAGGCCTCGCTCTGTTTCTTGGAGACCAGCAATGTGGCGACACGCGCTTCATTCAGACGCGCGCGCGCTTCTTCCGTAAAAGACAGGCTGGCCGCCCGGTATAGCACGGCGGGCTTGCCGGGCATTTCGAGATACAGGTCGAAATCCGTTACGACATCGATGCGCAACGTGCTCACGGGGACGGCGAAATACGGGCCGGTGTCCGCGAGAGGAGATGGGACGGGAGAAGAACCGGGCAATTGCCGTTCCGCCGCTCCCGGTTTGTTCTGTACAGGCCTCGCCAACGGCGTACCTCCCATGCCGCCAATGACTGGGCGCACAAACACACCGCGCATTGTCCGCCCCTGTCGCGCGCACCTCACGGTCATCTATTATATGGCAATGGTCGGCGGAAAATGCAACGGCCGCGCGCAGCCGGGCCTGCGTCACGAAAGAATGCATGGGTGTCGCTTTCTTCCTATCGGGGTCTCGCGTGGACACAGCAGGGGACAGCCGCAGTCAGGAGTGCCCGCGCCTCTGTTATCATGAAGGCGGCTCAGTCGGTCGGAGACCTGAAGTGATGAAACCGTGCATAGACGCAACCTGGTATGTGCGGCCCGCGGCCGGCGTGCGTGAGCGCGTCGCCTCGGGAGGCGTGGTGGTCCGCATCGAGGGAGGCAGCCTGTTCACGGCGCTGGTGCGCGAGATTGACACGGACGGCACGATTCTCGAAGGGTACGTGCTCCCGAAGGGCGGCGTGCAGGAGGGAGAAACCATCGACGCGGCGGCGGTGCGCGAAATCGAAGAAGAAGTGGGCCTGACCGAAGTCGTCAAGCTTGCCGACCTGGCCGTGCACGAGCGGCAGGACTCGATGAAGACGTACTGGGCCGTCAATCACTACGCGTTGTATCTGACGGAGCAGGTCTCGGGCGATATCAAAGATAAAGAACATCACTTCGATTTCGGGTGGTTCCCCATCGAGTCCCCGCCGTGCATGTTCTGGCCCGACGAGCGCCGCTTGCTCGGGGAGCAGCGCGCGCGCATCTACGACGCGGTCATCGCGCACCAGAACAAGGGTCGCAGGAAGAAAGGCTTCATGTGAGCTTTTCGCAGAGCTCGCGCGTGTGCCGCACGTCGCGCTGGAGCACCGCAATGCGTTCTTCAGGCGTTTTCAGCTTGCCGACCGATTCATCCTCGATGCAGAGGTCGCCTTCGTAACCCGCATCTTTCAGCACGCGCAACACGCGCCCGTGGTCGATATCGCCTTCGTCCAGCGGGCAGACATATTGCCCGTATTCCCAGCCGGCTTCGCGCATGACCTCGCGCTGGTCCTCGGGATACCGGATATTCTTCAAGTGCGTGTGCTTCGCGTACGGCGCGAGCAGGCGCAGGATGCCATACACTTCTGAAAGCGGGTAACCGCGCCAGTAGAAATTGCCCGTGTCCAGCGTTGAGCCGATGCGTTCAGAGCCGACCCGGTGGAAAACGCTGAGCAGGAATGCGAGGCTGTTGCCCTGGAACCCGTGGTTCTCGATGGCCAGGGCGACCGTGAGCCCGCTTGTCCGCGCCAGCGCGCCGCCAAGACCGGCAGCGAAGAGGTTGACGCGCGTCTCGAAATCCAGTTCCCGTTCGCGCGACATGGCGCTGTCGATGCGGATGTTCGTCATGCCCAGAATAGACGCGATTTCGATGGCGCGGGCTATCCACGCGATATTGTCGCCCGGGTCCCCGGCGCTGAAATCGCGGGCGGTCAGCAGGCTGCACGGATGGATGCCCAGGTTGCGCAGCCGCTTGCCGTACGCCTCGGCGTCGGCGTCGTTCTCCAATCGCAAGCGGTCTTTCGAGTCGAAAGCGCGCACCTCGAAGTCGCGGGTCAGTTCAATCTCGACCGATTCCAGGTCGAGCGCCTTCAGTCCTGCCGCGGGCGTGGGAAAGTCCTCGGCCACCATGCAATCGCGAATCGAGACGTACATTGAGGTAGTGCCTCCCAGTTTTGGGTAACTGCCCCTTCCCCGCGCACGCCGGATAGTCTAAGAGGGACGCGCGCCGGGGTCAAGCAGAGCGCTCGGCCGCGTGTTCCTTACGCGAATCCGCTGGTTCCCGCGGCCAGGCCCCGAAAAAGCTCCGCCTCCGCTTGCATCCGGGGGCAGGCCTGGAATATGCGCGCCGATTCCAGCGCGCGGGCGCGCGATTCGGTCTCGCGCCCCGCCGCGCGCAAGGCCTGAACCAGGTCACGCCGGTATTCCGCGTCGAAGGCCGTATGTGGCAGCCCGGTCTCGAGCAGACGCGCGGCCTCATCCAGGCGCCCCAGGCGCGTATGCGCCGCGGCCGCCCAGCGGTATGGCGCGCCCATTCCGGCGCACAGCGCGATGCTCTGCCCCGCATAATCGAGCGCACCCGGGGCGTCGCCGCGTTCGAGCGCGCATTCGGCGAGCCGGGCCGCGGCCGCCGCGCGCAACAGTTGCGGCGCCGCCCTGCCGTGACCGAGCGCGAGCCGCCATGCGGCATAGTAGGGGTCCGAGACCTTGCCCAATACGAACGCGCCCAGCGCCGCCTGCCGCGCCTCGAGCACGCGCCCGAGGCATTCCAGTTCCGCGATGCCCGCGCCGGCCTGCCGTGCGACGATGGCAAGGTTATACCAGGGCGCCGCGTCGTGCGGGGCTGCGAGGGCGGCCTCCTGAAAGCGGTCCACGCACGCGCGCACGAGCGCCGGCCGGTCTTCCGAAGTGGAAAGCGCCGCCTCCTCGAAGAGCATGCAACCCGCGGCCATGTGATGCGCGGCCGTCGCGCCGCTTTCCATCTCCTTTGCCAGGAGCGCGGCGGCCATGGCGCGTTGCTCGAGTTCGAAGCTCGACCCGTACATGAGCACGTCGGCCAAGCCCCGCGCCGTGCCGGGCAGGTCCAGAAACGCGCGCGGCGCGCGCGGCTGGGCCGCTATCCAGTTGAACAGGTCGTCCAGCCGCCGCTCGATGGCCAGGTCCGCGATGCGTTCCTGCCCCACGCGCGCCATCGCGGCTCGGCGCGGCTCGTCCTCGAGGCAGGCGCGCAACAGCGCTTCGAGGTTTTCCGCGCGGTAGAACACGGCTTGGCCGCCGTCCGTGAGATAGTCTCGGGCTTCCAGGTTCTCCGCTTCGAGGAAGAGCAGCGCGCCGCAGGCGGGCGCCTCGAAACAGCGCAAATTCATTTCGTGGCGCACGGCGTAATTGACGGCGACCCGCGCCCGGTTGAGGCCCCGGGCATATGCCTCGGGCGGGTGGCCCTCATCGATCACTACTCGATAGTCATCGGAGAGCCGCCCGGCCATTTCGAGCACCTTCCCGCGCGCACGATGGATTGCATGATTCAGGTTCCCGAGAAACAAGATGTCGATGTCGCGCTCCATTCCCAACGGACGATGGACGAGCGTGCGGTGCGAATAGAGCGGCTGCACGAAGCGCGGCTGCGCGCCCCAGACGCGCAACGCGCGCTCCGCCATGCGGTCGCTCAGGACCACGTCGAATCGCGACAGATTGTGCTCCAGTTGTGGCTGATAGAGGTTCCAGTCGGAGATAATCGCCGCCGTCTGGATGGGACAATGTTCGATTGCGCGGGGCGGCGGATATACCTCCGGGCAGCCGCATAGCAGCAGGTCCGGCGGCCAGTCCGCGCTGATCCGCTGCACGACGTGTGCGGCTGTTTCCCCGGCGGTGAAAAAGTAGTCCGCGTCGCCGGTCATCGCGAGCAGGCGCACTTCGTGGCCGCACGCGGAACGGTACAGATTCAGATGCGCGCGGTCGCCCCACGGGGCGATGCCCATGGCGAGCACGTTCATGGCCGGCCGGGCCCGCCCGGCGGGCCGTCCGCCGGTTTCGCCTTTCCCGCAAGCGCGACAAACTGATGCGTCCGGTATAGTTGGTATTCCGTGTCGTTCAGCGGGCCGATGCGGACGCGCCCCGACGCGATATACCCGTCGGCGTTGCGCGGCACGGATTCCGGAGCGGCCAGCACGAGGCTTGAGAGCGACCGCATCTCGAACCCCGCGGCGCTGATTGTCTCGGCCAGGTCGACGCCGGTAAAGAAACGCACGTTGCGTCGCGCCAGTATCCCGGTGCTGGCATAGGTCCAGCGGCCTTCCGCCAGGAGGAACACGGTCCGGTAACACTGCACATTCGGCGCGGTGGCAACGAGCAGTCCCTCAGGCGCCAGCACGCGGCGCAACTCGCGCAGAACCGGCTCGGGGTCGCGCAGCCGCGGCAGGAAATCGGCCGCGGCAATGCACGCGAAATAGTCGTCCGTGAAAGGGAGCGCGGCGGCTTCTATTGGGGCATCACCGGGCTGCGGCGCATCGGGAAACTGGGCAACCTCAACCCCGCCGCGCGTCTGCAGCGCCCGGACCAGCGGGCCCGCGTTTTCGCCGCAAACGAGGATGTGCCGCGCGGACGGCGGCACGAACCGTTCGAGCGCCGCGGGGTCCAGTTCCTCAGCACTGAGGTCGCCTTCGGGCATCACACGCCCACCCCTGTCTGTGTTCATCTTATGGCCCCATGTTAACAGTCCGGAATCGGGTGCGCCAGTCCAAGCCAGGGCGGTTGGCGCGGCGTTCCGGCACCGCGGCACCATCACTTGACGGCAAACCGCGCGATTCCGTAACCCGGAACCTCGATGCGCGCGCCATCGGGAAGCGCGAGCACAACCGGGTCCGGGTTGTAGTTCAGCGCGAGGGTCTGCCCTCCCGCCTGCACTGAGAAGAAGACCTGTTCCGGATGTTCGATGCGCAGGACCGCCCGCGTTTCCGGGCTGAGCGTGTCGATGCCTCGCAGGCTTGTCCGGATGAATGTTTCGTAGTCTTCGAGAGGCTCCATGTCGCCTTTGAACCGCAGGAACCGGCCCTGCCCCGTGTCGCCGCCGCTCCATTTCGCGAACACGGCGCCATCGCCCTCGACCGTCTGCAGGTTTCCCCGGGGAAAGGACGGATACAGCACGACGCCCCCGCCGCGCACCCATGCGTCAACCCGGGCGAGCACATCCGTCTCTATGAATTCGCCCCAGCAGAACACGAGCACCTTGTAGCGGTCGAGGAACCCGTCGCGGATCAACAGGTCGTCCAGATAATCGACATCGACCGCGCGCCGCACCGCCGCCGCGCGCGGGTTGAAGCCCCACGCGTACAGATGGCGGAACGCGCCGTCGTCCAGCTGGTTCATCGTTTCCGGGTAATAGACCGCGACGTCGATGACCGGGTCGGCGCGCTCGTCGAGCACGGGCAGGTAGCGCAGCCACTGGTCAATGGCCATCAGGTTGTGCATCACATTCGGGTGATATGTGAACAAGTGGTCGCCGTTCGTGGTGGCCGTGTTGAAGAGGCGTCCCGCGACGCCGCGCGCGGTGTGCGAACTGGCGGGCTCGTATCCGAGCTCGATGCCGTAGAGCCGCGCGGCGGTCGCCGCCAGCCGCGTCGCATTGACGTTCTGCTCGTAGCTGTCGGTCTCGTTGGTCAGGCGGATGCCGCCGCCGGCCAGTTGCATCGATTTCGCCTGGCCGCTGTAGCTCGTTCCCGCTTCCACGAAACCCCAGCCGCCGCTGGACTGATACAACGGCGTGTTCGGCATCGCCTTGCGCGCTTCAAGCGCCCAATACTCGCACCACTCCGTCATTTCGCGCGTGTACCAGCTCAGAAAATCGGCCCGTTGCCGTTTCGACACCATTTGCACAGGAAGCATCATCCCGACCGCGTCGAAAGAGGCGAATTGCTGCCCCCATGCCGTGTTCAACTGCTCGATGACGCCGTACTGAGCCCGCAGCGTGTCGCGGAAATCGGCGCGGCCGTAGGCGTCCGCGCACCACAAACCGATGTGGATGTGCATGTCGCGCCCCTTGAGCGGCCAGTTGCCGCCCGCGGGATACTGCGATTCCCCGTAGTTGCCGGAGGGGCCCAGGCGCACGCCCAGCAGCGTGTTGCCAGGTTCGTAATGCGCGCCGAACGCCTGAAGCACCCGTTCGACGTGCCGTTTGTGAAAGGGGCTCCAGATACTCTGGATCGGGTTTGAAACACCGTGTTCCAGGCAGACAAAACCCACGTTTTCCGGCGATTCCGCGAACCAGTCCGGCAGCGCGTACGCGGAGCCCACAATCAGCAGCGGGAACCATTTCAGGCCGTACTCCGCCAGCTTGGCCACGAGCGTGTCGTAGTAGGCGAAGTCGAACGCGCCTTCCTTGTCCGGCTCGATGAGCCGCCAGCGCACATACATCTCGATACCATTGAAGCCGAGCACCTTCGCGAGCGGCGCCAGGTTGTGCAGCGCCTGCAGTTCCGCCTCCACGTCCGGCTCGTAAGCGTGCGAAGAAATCCCTGCGGTTGTCACCAGGTCCATGGGCCGTTTCAATACGGTCATCGGCCGCACGTCCCGGGGCACGGCCTCATGCGCGGCGGCCCATTGTTCTTCCGAATACGCTGGAACGACGCGCAGCGCCTTCAAATACTGCAGGCCCGTTAGGGACAAGCGGAGCGTATTTCCCTGCGAAACGCCGGTGTCGAACTGGTAACACGCTGTCCGCTCGCGCAGGGTGTTGAGGCGCGTGTACGACTCGCTGCGCGAAATGCCGAGCGCCACCCCTCCGCGCGACATTTGCGCCTCGATAACCCCCGCGCCCTTGTCAAAAAACACGATTTCGAGCACATAGGGCGTCTGAGGCGCCAGCGCCGCCGCCGGGACGTCGAAGACCCAACTCGTCTTTTCGTACGGGTTGCCGTCTTCCCGGATGCACAAGCACTGCTGTCCGTTTGTGGACGCGTCATACGCGGCAGCCGCGTTGACCAGGGTTATCCCACCGCCTTCGCCGCCTGCGGCAAAGGAAGGCAGCGCGTCCGCCGCCCCAACCGCGACCGGGTGGAATCCGGCAAGGACCGCCAGGCCCCAGACAGATAGCATCCGCCAAGTTGCTTCGTGCATTGATTTGGCAATCTCCCTTGGTCCGTACTTCGGCATGCGCCTGCGTTTCAGCGCTGCGTTGTTCCGCAAGACCCTAGCAGAAACACGCCGCCCGCGCGACCCGCCGCTTGTTGCCGCCCGCGCCTTGTATTTGCCGGGCTCGGGACGCCGCGGACAGGAGAAGCGCCCGGCACGCGGCATCCGGACTCTCAACGGTCGGCGGGTCAACGGACTGTTGTCGTGACGATGGGGAATGCGGCCGAATTGCGGGCGCCAAGGAGCATCAATGCCCTTGCACGGCACCTGTACCGTGCCCGGCCTGCGGCTTCCGTAATCGCCCATGCGTCCAGGTTCACAGCATGTAGACGAACGGGGAAACGACGCTGCTCTGTCCGGCCAGCAGGAACAGCCCGCCGAACAGCCCCGCAACCAGCGGAGTATCCGGGCTTTCCAGGACCACCTGCTGCCACGTTTCATGCTGCTCCAGCGACATCGACACATCGCCGGTTTTGGCGAGCCCCTGCGCAGCCGTTCCTGCGGGAAGCACAAGGGACAGCACATCCTGCAATTTCGCGGCATTCAGCCACAGGAACCCATGATTCGCGTGCGCGAACCGGACGGTATCGGGGACGAAGCCGTCCGCCGCCGGCACTTCCGTCGTTACGCGGTCTATAACCCCTTGAAGCGCGTCTTTCCGCGTGGCCAGAAGGAAGAGCTGGTCCGTGCTGGCCCAGAACAGGTCTATGCCGAGCCCCGGCACGTCCGATGCGCCGAAGACCTGACAGCCCTTGTACGGGGGCATGGCCACGCTCGCGCCCGACATGGAGGCCAGACCCTCGATCGCCTTGGGGCTGGGACTCTGCGCGATGAGTACCCCGATTGGGCCCGATACGAAGTCGAAATCCAGCACGGCGCAGGCGGCCTCCTCGCCAAGCACGCCATCAAGCATCGTGAAGAAACCGCTCGCCATTTGCGCCTCATGCGAATCGGGGGCGCTGGCCACGGCTGCTTCCCGCAAGAACCCGCGCAAACCCGGCGACAGGCGCAGCGCGGCAATCGCGAGTGCGTCCGCGGGCAGCATGCCCGGCAGCTTCAGCGGTTGCAGCGTCTCGGCCTGAAACGGCGCGCGCGTGTGCGCCGCCAACCGCTCGCGTCCGCCGCTACCAGCGGCGCCCACGGCGAACACAACCTCGTCGAAGAGCGCGGCGGCTTGCTTCAGGAATGGCGCTATCTCCGGGTCCGCAATGGAATCGCGGATGTTGCCGGACGCATCCGTCCACGCGCCGGGACTCATGCCCACCACGACCTCGTTATCGGGCGCGGGGAATTCCGGCGTGCCGTAACGAATCGGGGCGGGGTTCGCGAAGGCCGCCGCGCCGCGTTCCAGGGTCTCCAGCGAATCCGCGAGGACCGCGTAATCCCTGTAAAGTACGTAGGCGGCCTTGCCCCGTTCGTGGGCGCCCGCGCATTTCTCGCCGTTGATCGTTACCTCGATCGGCGCGCTGTTCGCGAACTTCAAGGCCTCCCCCAGGCGGTCGGCGGAAGCAACCGGTAACAGGGCCAAGGCTTCCCCCCCATTTTCAGGGAAGACCATGAGGCCGACGGTGCGGTTGCCGTCCAGGCCGGTTTGCGCCAGCAGGTCCGCGAACGTGCGAACGCCCGGGAGACCGATCTCCCCCGCGATCATCTCC
>JAGMZX010000041.1 GCA_018005585.1 Candidatus Hydrogenedentota bacterium
ATTGCTGATACGCGTCTGACCGTGATGGGCCGCCGCAGCCCTTTCAAACGCGCGCCGCACCAGCGCCTCATCCTCTTCGCCCCGGTACCGTTTCTTCAGCAGCTTCCGTACCCGCGCAAACCGCCTTTTCATAGATCCATCGCCCGTACGCCGGGGAGCGGCGTAGTGCCGCTCCATGATCCATTTTAGCAGCATCCCCGGATAGATGCATGCCGCGCCGCCCGAACGTTACACGGCGCCCCGGTTTCCGCCGTGCCTCGTTTTCTGTTCTCGTTCCCAAGGCGCACTCAGGGAACGAGCCAAACCACGCCAGATTCGTCCGGCCCGCTTGATTCCCGCCGGTTGGCCGCCGATACTTGAGGGCTTTGGAGGAATCTCCATGAGCACACAGGAATCTGCACCGAAGGAGCAAGCCGCGGCGCCGGAACGCATCATGTCAGTGGACGCGCTGCGCGGGTTCGATATGTTCTGGATTATCGGCGGCCAGGGTCTCGTCCTCTCGTTTCTCCGGCTGTTCTGGGACCCGCTGCCGGCGGCGGTCGAAGCGCAATTCGACCACGTCGCGTGGGCAGGTTTCTCGGCTTGGGACATGATCATGCCGTTGTTCCTGTTCATCGTGGGCGTGTCGATGGCGTTCTCGTTCGGGCGGCGCGCGCAGGAAGGACAGGGCCTCAAACGCATCTACGCCAAGATTTTCCGGCGCGTCCTCCTGCTCTGGCTGTTCGGAATGATGGTGCAGGGCAACCTGCTGGCATTCGATTGGGATAAGCTGCACCTGTACAGCAACACGCTCCAGGCGATCGCGGCGGGCTATCTCATTGCGGCGGTGGCGCTCTTGCACCTGCCGCTCGTGGCGCAGGCCGCGGCGGCGGCGGCCTTGCTGGCCGTCTACTGGGCGCTGCTGATGTTCTTGCCCGTGCCCGGCCACGGCGGGCCCGTGCTCGAGCCAAAGGCGAACCTCGCGCTGTACGTAGACGAACTCATCCTGCGCGGGTTCCGCGACGGCACTACCTACACGTGGATACTGAGCAGCCTCGGTTTCGGCGCGACGACGCTGCTGGGCGTGTTCGGCGGGCGCGTGCTGAAGGCGCAATGGAACGCTGCACTGCGGTTTCTCGCGCTCGTCGCGATGGGCGGCGCGTGCCTCGCGGGCGGCTGGTACTGGAGCTATCATTTCCCCATTATCAAGCACGTGTGGACCAGTTCGATGGTCCTCTGGTCCGCCGGGTGGAGCTACCTGCTGCTCGCGTTCTTCTATCTCGTGATCGACGTGATCCGTTTCCGCATCTGGGCGTTCCCGTTCGTTGTCATAGGCATGAACGCCATCGCGGTCTACGTCGGCACGCACGTGCTGCCCATCGACGCCGTCGGCGTGGCGCTCGCGGGCGGCTTGGCGAAACACCTGCTCGGCGCCGGCGCGTTCCTGCTTGCCGCGGTCAACTTCGCCATCGTCTGGTTCATCCTCTATTATATGTACCGGAACAAGACATTCTTGAAAATATGATTCCGGAGGCAATGACAGCGGTTCGCTACACGCAGTTGCGGGACTGGAATAAGGCGAAACAAGGAGTGCCGTCATGAAACCCGATTGGGACATAGTAGCGGCGATTGAAGCGCAACTGGACCCGTCCGTGCGCGAGCGGATCGCGCAGGCGGCGGACCGAATCGTGGAGGCGCGGCAGCGCGGCGGGCGAATCGTCGTCGTGACGGGCAGCGGCCCGAACCTGCACGAAGGCGTCACGACGCTCATCGCCGAATTGATGCGCGCGGGCATCGTGCACGGCGTCGCCACCAGCTCAGCTGTGGTCGCGCACGAGATGGGCGGCGCGCTCGACAAGGTCAAGCGCTGCGACGGCGCAGCGCTGGGCGTTCCGGCGCATCTGCTGCCGCTGAGCGGCGAATTCGAACTCACGGAGATGGATGACGCCGTGTTGCGCGAGATTGCGGCGGATATCCAGGTGGATTCTGCTTTGATCGAGCGGCTCAAGCGCGCACCCGGCAAGACCATCATCAAGGCGGCGGGCAACCTTGGCTATCCAGTGGGCCTCTGGCTCGAACGCATTGCCCGCGACGTGCTCGAACTTGCGCGGCAGCGTGGCGCGTCCTTCGAGGAGGTCGCCGGGCGCGGCGCGGACCTGCGCACCATGATCGGCATTGGCGCGCGCGCGGGCCTGCCCGTGCTCGTGACGATTCCGCAACTGGTCGGCGGAGGCGCGGTCGGCCTGTGCATCGGGGACAGTCTCAGCATCAGCGCGCGCGCGGAGCGGCTGGCGCGCATGCTCGACAGTGCAGACGTGATTGTCGAGTCCGGCCTTGCCTTGGCGCAGGAGGTGCACGACGGCCCCTTCGAATGCTACACGGGACACGGGCTCTGGGCCGGGTGGCAGGGCGAATTCACGTACCGGCTCGAAGGCAAGACCCTCGTGCGCATCGACCTCGACCCCGCGCTCGACGCCGTGTGGCGCGCGCAGCGCGAGGGCGGCGCGGTGCAGCAGGCCATCGCCGACGGACAGCCGAAAACGAAGCTGTTCAAGGTCCCCTTCCGCATGGAGATGTCCGGGTTCGCGCGGCACCCGAGAAGCATCCCCATCGTCGCCGACCTGGGCGCCGTGTGGCCCGTGCTGGCGCGCCGCGTCGCGGAGCGCCTCGGCGTTGAATTGCAGTTCGTCTCCTATCCGCAGCAGACGCCCGAAGGCCAGGCCATGCGCGAGTGGATCGCGCGCGACATCCGGCCTTTTTCGCGTAAGGAGTTGCCGCTCCCGGCGTCCTGTTGACACGATCTCGCGCGCTTGCCCACAATGATGCCGTGGCATGGGCATCTTGCCCATGTATTAGTTTATTGAAATGGCTTCACGGGTTTGGCACCCGTGACATGGGGAGGATACCCCGGCAACATGCTCGCCCGAGTGCAGTCCTGCGCGGTATTCGGGATCGACGCCTACCCGCTGGCCGTCGAGGTAGACGCCGTTCCCGGCCAGAACAAGATAGAGGTCGTGGGCCTGCCTGACGCCGCCGTGAAGGAAAGCCGGGACCGCGTCTGGTCGGCCATCCGCAATTCCGGGTTTCGCGGGCCACGCGGGCGCGTGCTCGTGAATCTCGCACCCGCCGACATGCGCAAGGAGGGCAGCGCGCTCGACCTGCCCATCGCGATGGGCATCCTCGCGGCGACCGAACAGCTTGCGGGCGAGCGGCTCGCGGACTACATGCTCGTGGGCGAACTCGCGCTCGACGGCTCGGTCCGTCCCGTGGCAGGCGCGCTCGCCATGGCCATCGCCGCGAAGGAACATCAGCGCCGCGGTATCCTGCTGCCCATCGAGAACGCGGAAGAGGCAGGCGTCGTGCGCGGCGTTGACGTCCTGCCGGTGAACACGCTGCGCGACGCCGAGGCCTTCCTCGCGGGCGAGACCGACTTGCGTCCGTATCAGACCGACGTCGCCCGCGTGTTCGCCGCGGCCGGCAACACGTACCCAGACCTCACCGAGGTCAAGGGTCAAGCGCACGTGAAGCGCGCGCTCACCGTCGCCGCCGCGGGCGGCCACAACCTGCTCATGCAGGGACCGCCCGGCACCGGCAAGACCATGCTCGCCTCGCGCCTGCCCGGCATCCTCCCGGACATGACCTTCGAGGAAGCCCTCGAAACGACTCGCGTCTACAGCGTCGCAGGGCATCTCGACGGCAAGCGCTCGCTCATTGTGCAGCGCCCGTTCCGCAGCCCGCACCATACCGCCACCACCGTGTCCATCGCGGGCGGCGGCGCGGGCCAGCAGCCCATGCCCGGCGAGGTCAGCCTCGCGCACAACGGCGTGCTCTTCCTCGACGAGTTCCCCGAATTCAACCGCGCCGCCCTCGAAGTGCTGCGCCAGCCGCTCGAAGAGGGCCTTGTCCATATCCGGCGCGCCAACTACGCTGTCACCTATCCGAGCCGGTTCATGCTCGTGGCCGCGATGAACCCCTGCCCCTGTGGCTGCCTCGGCGACCCGCACCGGTCATGCCGGTGCAGCGCCGGCACCGTCGAGCGCTACGTGGGCCGTATCTCCGGCCCGCTCCTCGACCGCATCGACATCCACGTCGACGTGCCCGCGCTCTCGTTCGACCAGTTGCTCGACCACCGGCCCAGCGGCCCGGCCACCACCGAAGTGCGCGCACAGGTCCAGGCCGCGCGCGAACGCCAGCGCGCCCGGTACAAGGGCCGGTTCACCTGCAACGCCCACCTCGACAGCAAGGCCATCCGCCAGCATTGCACGATGACCGACTCCGCCCGGCTCATGCTCGAATCCGCCCTCGAACAGCTCGGTCTCAGCGCGCGCGCCTACGACAAGGTGCTCCGCGTCGCACGGACCCTCGCCGACCTCGACGCCGCTTCCGCCATCGCCGAGAGCCATATCGGTGAAGCTGTTCAGTACCGCCCCCAGTACCGGAGCCGGGACGCAAGTTGAGAAACGGGGCCGGAGGCGGTGCGACCCCGGCAAGGGATTCCGTTCCCGTTTTGCGCGGGTTTCCTATGCCCCTTCTTCCAGCCCCTCCGTGGGTTCGGGGGCGAAGAGGACGTCGCTGCCGGCGGCGCGGCCAAGGCCGAAGGCGCGAAACGTGGCATCGACGTGACGGATCACCGTGATTTCGGCGAGGGCGGGGTCGCGCTGGCGGAAAGCTTCTTCCAGCCGCTCGAAGATTTTCTGGGTCTGCTCGAAACTGACGGTGGGCAAGTCGACGAGCGCCCGCAGGCGGCGCGTCACACGCTCAACCGAATTGAAAAGCATCTGACAAATCTGGTTGTGCGTGGCGCGCGCGATTTCGCGAAAGATCTGGAGCGTGACCTCGTTTTCAAGCGCGGGATCCGCGGCAGCGTCGCGTCGTTCGGCGACCAAACCGCCGAACCGGGCGAGTTCCGCGTCCGTCCGGCGCAACGCGGCGAGGCGGACCATCATCCGGAAAATGTGGCCGCGGAATTCGAGCACATCGCGGAGGAACGCCGCGTTGAGGGACCCGTCTTCGATGCCCATCAGCACATCGAAGAACTCGACGCCGGCCGTCAGTTGCGGGTTGTCGGCGTAGACGCCGGAACCGCGCCGGATCTGCACCAGCCCGCCCGTCTCGAGCCGCCGCAGGGCCTCGCGGATAACGTTGCGTGTAGTGCCGAACCGCGCCGCAAGTTCGCGCTCCGTCGGCAGCCGGCTGCCCACGGGGAATTCGCCGTCTACGATCCGGCGCGCCAAGTCACCCGCGATTTTCCGGGACCGGGTCGGGGTGGTTTCTTGTTCGAGTTTTCCGGTAATGACCATGGTCGTAACCATTTCCGTCAGCTGGGTTCGGGTCCTGCACAGGCCCGCCCAATGGGTACCACCAAATCAGGATCAGCCGCTTGACTTTAGTCCAGAATTCCGCCAGAATGCAAACTGTGGTGGTACCAAACCGTAATCATGGGAGGTCTTTATCATGAAACGACGTGGTTTTACGCTCATCGAACTGCTGGTGGTGATTGCCATCATCGGCATCCTGGCGGCCATCCTGCTACCTGCCCTCGCCCGTGCGCGCGAATCGGCGCGGCGCTCGAGCTGCCAGAACAACCTGAAGGAATGGGGGCTCGTGTTCAAGATGTACTCGGGCGAGGACCCGGGCGAACGCTACCCGACTATCGCGGTCAAGAACGCGGAGCAGTACAACTGCGCCGTGAGCCCGCTTGCGCCGACGGGCGGGCGCGGCATCATCGCGGGCGGTCCATGGCCGCCGGCGATTTATCCGGAATACCTGAACGACCCGGCGATCGCGTTCTGTCCGTCGGATTCGGAGCAGACGCCGGCGCTGATCGAGAACCCGGCAACGGGGCAGCCCGACCTGGCGGTAAACTGCGGTTCCGACACGGAACGGGGCATCGGTCTCATTGACTCGAGCTACATCTACCTTGGCTGGGTCTTTGACCAGACGGACACGGAGGATCCGGCCATTGACGTATCCGGAATCGCAAGCGTTATCGGCGCTACGGGCGTGACGGGCCAGATGCCGGCGCAGGTTTCCTCGGCGCTCTTCACAATCGTCGGCGACATGGTCGCCAACAACTGGGCCGCGGCCGAAAAGAAGGCGGACGAAGACATCGAAGTGGCCGTACCGCTGGGCAATGGCGGAGGCGCGACGATCTACCGTCTGCGCGAGGGCATCGAGCGCTTCCTGATCACGGACATCAATAATCCGGCGGCGACCGCCCAGGCCCAGAGCACGGTCTTCATCATGGCCGACAACTTCTCGGCCGGCGTGGATGCCTTCAACCATGTGCCGGGCGGCGCGAATGTGCTGTTCCTGGATGGCCACGTGGACTTCTTCCGCTACATCCAGCGCGGTCCGGGGCCGGTGAATGGCGGTCTCGCGAATGCGCTGACGCTGGTGGACGCGGCTATCGACCTGTTCGGCGCGTCGTGACCCGTTAAGAGTGGACCTTTCTTCTAGGAGCGATGCGCGCGGGGAGGGCAGGCGCTCTGCCGCGCGCATCGTTTTTGTCTTTTGCCTGCGCCGCAACAAGGGAGAGCCCGGCCATGTCGCACCGCGATAGCGACGGCGTGCCCATGCTGTCGGACACGCACGTGTCCCTGTTCGACATCCAGCGGCGCGTTGTGGCAAACAAGACGCTCGAGGGCTGGCGCACGGCGCCGCACGCCAGCATCGGCGTGGATTTCGACGTGACGCCGCTCCTGTCGTTCGTCGATGAACTGCGGCAGCGTCCCGTCGCCCTTCCGCGCGTGACCGTGAATTCGGTGTTGGTCAAGATTATCGCCGAAGGCGTAAAGGCATCGCCGGAGATGAACGCGCACATCGACTACCGGCCCATTAGCGGCGTGGGCAAACTGGTCTTGCATCGCGCGATCAATATCGCCGTGCCGCTGCGCATGCCAGACGGACGCACCGTCACGCCGACGCTGCAGGATTCCGGAAGGCTGTCGCTGCTCGAAGTGTGCGTCGCGATGGAGGACCTTAAGCGGCGCACGCGCAACACCAACCTCGATATTCTGCTGCGCGAAGCGGCCCTGCGCGATACGTGGCTGCGGCTGCGCGGCGGGGACTGGCGCGTGTTATTGCGGCTCTACCCCAATCTGCTCGGCCGGGACCGGCTCCCGCGCGTGCCCAGGCACGAGCGTAGACGCTACCGGAGCATTCCGGAAAGCGACCGGATTACCCCGGAGAACCTGGTTTCGGCGACGCTGCTGGTATCGAACGCGGGTACGCTGCTGCAGCGCCGCCACGTCACGATCCAGATGCTCGAGATCATCCAGCCGCAGACCACCGCCGTCGCGCTGGGACCCATAGTGCGCAGGCCGCTCGCCGTTCAAGACCGGGAAGGCCGCGAACGCGTCGAGGTGCGCAGCGTGCTGCCCATGACTATCTGCATCGATCATCGGGCCATGGACCTGGAACATGTGCGCGGCTTCATCGACACGGTGGAGGGGCTGTGCGCCAATCCCTGGCAATTGCTGGAAGCGCACAGCGGAAACGGACGCGCGGCAGCGGTGCCGGTCTGAATCACGGCGCCGCGATGAGGACGGAGATATCGCCGGAATCGCGGTTCGCGAACACGGCGTCGGGCCTTCCATCACCGCTCACGTCGGCGAGGATGCCGCCAATCGGGCTCGCACCCGCCCGGTACACCAGGGGCGACCCGAACACCAGGCTCCCGTGATTGCGCACCACCGAGACGCTGTGCTCCTCATTCGTGGTCACGATGTCATTGCGCCGGTCGTTGTCCACGTCTCCAAGGGCCACGGAGTTGGGGGAGTCGCCGGTACGGTGCGGCGAGCCGGCAATGAACTTGCCATCGCCTTTCCCCTGCAGGACATTCGCGCTGTTCCGGCTCGGATGCGCGGTCACGGCGTCTATGCCGCCGCTTCCGTTCAAGTCGGCCAACGCGAGCCCGCGCGGGTCCGGGTCAATCAGGTAGGGACCGAAATTGGACCGTTTCTCGAGCGTGCCGTCGCCAAGGCCGAACAGCGTACGGACGCGCGGCTGCTGGTTCGGGGCCGGGTCGTCCTGGTCATAACCATTCAGAAAGACCACGTCGCGGAAGGCATCGCCATCGAGGTCGACGGCCTGCACATCAAGCGGGAAATTGCCTACTGCGTCTGAACCGGTGTGCGTGGCCGCGCCGAACAAGCCGCCGCCCGTCCCCAGCAGCACAGAAAGGCTGTCCGTGGCGGAATTGCCCACGACCAAGTCCGCATCGCCGTCGTTGTCCATGTCGGCGATGGCAACCGAACGCGGCCTGCTGCCCGGTCCCCGCACCAGGAAGCGGCGCTCCATGCCGAATGTCGCGCCGGCCATCCCCGCGAACACCGACACGTAGCCGCCGTCGTAGTCCACCGCGACCAGGTCGAGGAAGCTGTCGTTATCGAGCATGCCGAGCGCAATGGCGCGCGGCGTGCCCGTCACGTCGACGGTCACCCCGCGCTGCAGCGTGCCGTCGCTGCGCCCCAGGAAAATCGTGACGTCGCCCGAATCAAGGTTCGCCACGGCAAGGTCCGTCCGCGCGTCGCGGTTCAAGTCGCCCGCGGCTATGCTGCGAGGGCGCGCCCCGGCGGCGAACCGCTCGTCCGTTTCGAAGGTTCCGTCGCCGCGCCCCAGCAGCACCGAGATATCGTCTGTAGCGCTGTTTGCCGTCACCAGGTCCGGTTGCAGGTCGCCGTTGCAGTCAGCTGCCGCCACGTCGATACTCCGGCCGCGCGCGCCGAAATAGCGCGGCGCACCGAAGCCGCCCGCGCCGTCGCCCAGCAAGACGGCTATTTTCCCCAGCGCCACGGGTTCCGCGCCGGAGCTGTAGAGAATTGCGGCGAGGTCGGGGACGGCGTCGCCGTCAAGGTCGTTGACGGCGAAGCGTGTGGGCAGATAACCGGCGTCCACCCGTGTCTGGGCCGCGAACGCGCCCGCGCCCAGCCCCAACAATACGGAGAAATCGCCCGACCCGGGATTGGATACGACGAGGTCCAGCACCGTATCGCCGTCGAGGTCAGCCAAGGCGAGCGAGCGCGGGTTTACGCCCGCCGCAAGCGACGCCGGCGGCTCGAACCCCGACGCTTGGGTCAGCAGCAGCCCCACATTATTCGCATCCCGGTTCGCGGCCAGGATATCCGCGCGTCCGTCGCCATTCAGGTCCTCGAGCAGAACCGCGCGCGTGCCTGGCCCGGCGGGCAGGTCGACAGGCGCGCCAAACGTGCCGTCGCCCAAGCCCATGAACACGGAGACGCCGCCCGCGCCCGAGTTCGCGGTCACGATGTCCACGAACGTATCGCCGTTCGTGTCCCCGGTCGCAACGTCCAGCGGCGCGGCCCCCGCGGCGAGGGCCAGCCGCGTTTCCGCGGCAAACGTGCCGTCGCCGGCGCCCAGCAGCACCGAAATATCGTTCGAGGTGCTGTTCACGACCACCACGTCGAGCGCCGTATCGGCGTTGAACAGGCCCACGGCAGCCGAGACAGGACCGTCGCCCGTGGCGTACGCCTGTTGCGCGGCAAAACTGCCAGACGCGAGCCGGATGAGCACGCTGATGGTGTCTGCCTGCTCGTTCGGCGTAATGACGTCGGGCAGGCCGTCGGCGTTCAAGTCCGCCACAACGACGGCGAAGGGTTGGTCGCCCGCGGGATAGATGAATTGCGCGTCGAAGAGCCGTTGCGCGGGGTTCGGGTCCGGGTCCGGGGTTGATTCGGGCGGGCAGCCCGCAACGAGCGCAACCCACGCGAGGGCCCCGACTAGAAGGAACGGTGTACGTGCGTGCATGATGTAGCCCTTCCCGGTACTGTGATGCCGGCGCTTTGTCCCAAGTATAATACCTGTAACGCCGGGTCGGTATCACAAAGGCGCAGGCTGAAACGCCCCGCGCTCGCCGCGGCGAGGAAGAATGGCGTGGAAATCGCTGTCGTATCGGATTTGCACATCTTCTGCGGGCGCTCGCGCTGGCGCGAGCACCTGGACGCCGTCCATGACGCGGCGGCATCCGCCGACATGGTGGTCCTGAACGGCGACATCTTCGATTTCAAATGGAGCCGCCACGCCACGGAAACGGCCGCCGTGGCCGAAGCCATCCGTTTGCTTGACGAATGGACGGCGCGGCACGGGCGCTGCCGGTTCCACGTCAACCTCGGCAACCACGACCATTTCGCGCCGTATCTGGAAGCGCTGAACGCGCTTGCGAAGACGCGGCCCAACCTTACTTGGGATGCCTATTTCCTCCGCGTCGGAAAGGTTCTGTTCCTGCACGGCGACGCCGCGGCCGGCGCAATCAGCCCGGACGCACTCGCCGCCTACCGCGCCCGATGGCTGCACAAGAAACGGCCACACGCGCTGATGGGCCGCGCGTACGACGCGGCATTCCTGTGTCGTGCTCACCTCGCCCTTTCACGCCTTTTTTTCCCCCGGGGACGGACCCTGCGCAGGCTGTACGCCTACCTCGCGGCAGCCGGGCACGGGCCGGGCACGGGCCTCGAACAAGTGTATTTCGGGCACACGCACGTGCCATTGCGCGCGCGGCAATACCGGGGCGTCACCTTCCACAACGGCGGCGCGCTTCTCCGTCACGTGCGCTTTTCGGTGCTCCGCGTCCGCGTCTAGCTCCCGTTTCCGGCGTAATCGACCGCCCCCCCGCTGCCGTCCCCGCAAACGCGCCCGCCGTCTACGTCGAGGACCTGCGCTTATTCGCCGCCCATATCGAGGAGACTGTAAAGAAGAGGCACGTCTAACCGGAAGGTCTCGCAGCCAAACAGGCAGTCATAGAAACTGAAGCTTCCTTCGAGCCGCATGATCTGGAGCATGAGCCCGGAGAGATAAATCCCCCCGGACTCCCCAATGATGTGGTAGTCGGTGTCGTCCCGCAAGCCGAGAACGGGGTCGTAGAAATAGCAGTCCATCGCCACAATGTCGACACAAGGGACCGCGGGGTCATCCGACCGGGCTTCAGCCTTCGCGAAACGGGGCCTCCACGACTTTCCGCAGCCGAAGATGTTCTTTGCGGGCCCGCCGGCATGCTTGTATTCATAACAGGAGGGCAGGTACTGCACGATGTCGGCCATGGCGCGGGCGAGGTCCTGCCCGTCCAGTGTGCCGCTGTCATCTTCGTCCGGGTTGGTCCGATCGTAGCCGATCGCGTCTTCCTCTTCATCGGTCAGGTAATCGCCATCGGAATCGCCCGCCAGCGCGACCAAGTGCGTGCCGGCCAGATTCTCCGGGACCATGTAGATCAGGTAATAGAGGAAATGCGCGGGGGTCCGCTCGATTTGCTCGGGCAGCCAGTCGCAGTCGTCGTTGACGGCCATGTAGCTGAACGAGCCATGCTCGAGAAAATGCAGTGCGCCGCGCGGAAGACCGGCATATCCGGTGATTTCATCGGTAAGCAGTTCGTTTTCCAGCCAGTTCGCGCTCAGCGTGACTGCTTCTTCCGAGAAGGGCGCCGTGGCCGTACAAAGTTGCCCGACGTAATTGCGGCGCCATTGCCCCTCGGAGTATTCCTGCGGTAGTACGGCAATTTCCCGCGCGAGCGACACGGCAAGCGCTGCGCCGTCCGCTACGCCGTCGCCGTCTTCGTCACTCACATCCGGGTTCGTGCGCAGATATGCTTCCTCCTCGTCGGTAAGATAGTCGCCGTCCCGGTCCCCATCGACGGGAAGCAGATATGGGTTGCCTCCTTGCCCCGGCGCATACCCGTCTTCCGAGAAAACCGGGCCATAGCAGCCCCCGGCGTTATAGAACTGCACGAAGCGGAGCAACTCGGAAAGTCCGATGGCCCAATCCTGCGGCGCGTAGTCGCTATCGTGCGGCGCGGATGATGGGCTGCCCGGACCCGGCGCATACCCGTCTTCCGTGCCGGCCGTGGCGGCATGGTAGCCGTCTGAATTGTAGAACTGGACGACCCGCAGCAGTTCAGACAGGCTGACCCCGCCATCGCGGTTGCTGTCGCCGCTGTGGTTCGCGGCCGCCGCGGCCGCGGTTATCCACGCCAACGCCAAGACTGCCGAGTGGACTCTTCCCACCATGGCGCATCCCCCATTCTTTCAGATGCCACGAACATTCCTATCGTAGCACGCGAGACATCCGGGGGCAAGACGCGTCTCACCTGAGACGCGTCTCACCTGAGGCATGAACCCAAGACCGTTCACGTTCCGGACCTGGTTCCGCCCGCTTGGGCGTGTATAATGAAAGCCCGGCAAGGCCGGGACGCGTGGAGGGAGTTTGGCCTATGGGTATGCGCCATTCGCTGTTTTGCTTCGTTACGGCGCAGGCGTTGTCAGCCGCTGCGGCGGCGGCCGGGGATGCAGGCATCATGGCAGGTGAACGTGGCGAACCGCTGTTCTTCAGCGTTTACGTGGTGGCAGGGCAAGTGCCCGAAGTCCTGGCCTCGCCTCAAGCGGCCGTGGACGCATTGCGCCGCCTCGAAATCCGCAAGGTATACCTCGAATTCTGTCGCGCGGGCACGGTAATCGACCGCGGCACGCTCGATAGGGCGCGCGATCTCCTGCTCGAACGGGGCTTTGCCGTGGCGGGCGGCATTGCGACCGTGCCAGGGGCCGGGTTCGGCACGGCGTCCGACGGACAACTGAACTGGTTCCAGTATGAGGACGAGAAGACGCGCGCGGACCTCGAACGGGTGATGCGCGACGCGGCGCCGGTCTTTTCCGAGATCATCGTGGACGACTTCCTCTGCACGGACGACACGAGTGTACCGTCACAACAGGCGCGGGGCTCGCGCTCCTGGAGCGACTACCGGCGCGACCTGATGCTGGACGTGGCGGAGCGGACACTCATCGCGCCCGCAAGGGCCGAAAATCCCGGAATTACCCTGGTCATCAAGTATCCGCAATGGTACGACCGCTATCACCTGCACGGATACGATGTGGCCCGCATGACCGAACAGTTCGACCGCGTCCGGGTCGGCACGGAGACGCGCGGCGCGGATACGCAGCGCTTCGGGTTCGTCCAGCCCTACGAAGGATTCGTGAGTTTCCGCTGGATGCGCGACGTGGCGGGCGCGAAGCTGGGCGGCGCATGGTTTGACCACCTCGATTGCGACGCGGACGCTTTTCTGGACCAAGCCTATCAGACCGTTCTGGCTGGCGCGCATGAGATTATCCTCTTCAATTTCGCCGACATAATCGAGGGCCACCCGGGCCACGAACTCCTGCGCCGGGACGCCGCGCGGCTCGCCGCACTTGCTGCCGCCGTGGACCCCGATGCGGACCGCGGCGCGCGTTGCTACAAACCGCCGCACAGCGACGCGGGCGGCGACATGTATCTTATGGATTATCTGGGCATGCTCGGGATTCCGCTATTGCCCGTCTCGCAGTTCCCCGAGGAACCCGGCGTGCTGGTTCTGCCCACGCAGGCCGCCGCCGACCCTGCCGTCACGGCGACGGTGACGGAACGCTTGTCCGGCCTCGACGCGCTGTTTATGACCGCGGGTTTTCTGGCCGCACCGGCGGGCGAACCCGGCCTCAGCGCGCTCGCGGGTGTCGAGAAACCCGTTGCGCAGGCGCCGCTCCTTGCCGAAAGCGCGGTCGTCGACGGGATTGAGACCCGGTTGCCGTGTCCGCTCGAGCTCGCCGCCGATTTGTCGCTCCGCGACGCGGCGACGGTCCTCGAGGCCGTCGTGGCAGGCCGGCGCGTGCCGTTTCTGACCAAAGTCACGCGCTGGGGCACGCCCGTGTACGTGCTCAATGTTCACACGTTTACCCAGGCGGATTTCGACGCCGTGGGCGAGGTGCTCCTCGCGCCGAAACCCGCCGGACTGCTCGAACTGCCGCAGGCGTGGGCGGACATCCTGCGAGACGCATTCATTGCCGACCTGGGCATAGCGCTGAGTGCGCCTCCGCGCGTCGCGTTGCAGTCCGTGGGTGAAAACGCCTGGTTCCTTCAGAACTACCGCGAAGAGCCCGTCGATGCCGTGTTGTCGTTCGATGCGTTGCCCTGGTGCCGCGTGCGCGACGGTTTCGGCGGGCGCGGGAGAGAGGCGTTTCCCGGCGCAACCGTGACAATCGACGGCGCGCGCGCGGAAATGCGTCTGGAACCGCGCGCACGGGTCTGGTTCGCCATCGACGAGCCCCTGATTGTTGATCCGGTCTACGAGGAACCGCCGGCACAACCGGAGGAGAATCAGTGATTGCAGGCCGGGACAGGCACGTCTTTCTCGAAGACTCGCTCGCTTGTGCCAGTCCCCGATCCTGTAGCTTCCTCGTTCCGCTGACCGCTCGGTGGAACGAGAATTGCCGTTCTGCATACTGCGCAAGGGAGTGGTGAGAAATATGGACCGGCGTGATTTTCTTCGCATCTTGGGCGCAGGCGCGGCGGCCGCGCTGCACCCCGCGGGCGCAGCGGGCAACCCGGAACAGCCGCGCGCCGCGGCGCCGAACATCGTACTCATCCTCATAGATGACCTCGGGTGGGCCGACCTCTCCTGTTACGGCAGCACGTTTTACGAGACACCGCATCTGGACCGGCTCGCCAGCGAGGGCGCGCGTTTCACGAACGGGTACGCCGCCTGCGCGGTGTGCTCGCCAACGCGCGCGGCGGTGCTTACCGGGCGCTATCCCGCCCGCATCGGCGTCACGGACTGGATTCGCGCCGGGTTCCAGCGCGGGGCCGACGCCACGCTGACGGAATACCCGGGCGGCTACGTGGGCGCGCCGGGCCGCAGCTTGATTTGCCCGCGCAATCCCTACTGGCTCGAACTGGACGAGGTGACGCTCGCGGAGGTGCTGAAAGCGCGCGGCTACTCCACGTGCCATGTCGGGAAATGGCACCTGGGCGATGAACCCTGGTACCCCGAGCATCAGGGGTTTGACATCAACATCGGCGGCTGCGACTTCGGCCATCCGCCGTCCTATTTTGACCCCTATTGCCGCGAACATCAGGGTTGCATCGAGAACCTGCCCTCCCGCCGCGAGGGCGAATACCTCACCGACCGGCTCGCCGGTGAAGCGGCGCGGTTTATCCGGGATCATGCGGACCGTCCCTTCTTCCTCTATATGGCGCACTACGCGGTGCATACGCCGTTACAGGCGAAGGAAGCCATGGTCGCGAAATACCGCGCGAAACCGCCCACGCATCAGAAAGACCCGGTGTACGCGGCCATGGTCGAGAGCATGGACGAGGCCGTAAGGGCCGTGCTCGCCGCGCTCGAAGAGAGCGGCGTGGCGGACCAAACGATTGTGATCTTCACCTCGGACAACGGCGGGTTGACCGGCAAGACGAGCAACGCGCCGCTCCGTGCGGGTAAGGGCACGCCGTACGAGGGCGGCATTCGCGTGCCGCTAATCGTGCGGTGGCCGGGCGTCGTGGAAGCGGGGCGCGTGAGCAATACCCCCGTGTGCAGCATAGATTTTCTGCCCACCTTGTGCGCGGCGGTGGAGGCGCCGCTGCCCGCGGGCCGCCCGATCGATGGAGAAAACCTCGTTCCCCTGCTGGCGGCCGCGGAAGACCTCAACCGCCAAACCCTTTTCTGGCATTTCCCGCACTATCGCGACGAGAAACAGGGGCCCTACAGCATCGTGCGCGACGGCCCGTGGAAATTGATCCGCTGGTACGAGGGCCCGCGTCATGAACTGTACCGCCTCGACGAAGACCCCGGCGAAGAGCGCGACCTTGCCGCGCAGAGCCCGGGACAGTGCGCGGATTTGGCCTCAAGCCTGGATGACTGGCTCGCGCGCACGGGCGCCAGATTGCCCCGGCAAGCCTGAACAAGGCCTCGCCGGGGTGTATGGACATTCCGGTCAAAAGGTAGTAGCCTCATCATATGGCGGATGTGACCCTGCATATCGACGACCCGGCAACGCGGATATCGGTCAAGACGATGCTCGAGGCCGCAGGCCATCGCATCGTGCCCGGCACGTCCGAAATCGTCGTCTCGGACTTGAACGATCCCGCCGTCCTGCGGGCAAACGAGATTCCCACGCTGGTGCTCTGCACCGCCGCGGAGCTGCCCCGCGCCGTCAGCGCCATGCGCCGCGGCGTTTTCGGATACGTCTTCCTGCCCCTGCAGCCGGGCGAGGTTGAGGTGATGGTCGAGCGCGCGCTCTCGTGGCGCACTCCGGAACCGAAACCGGAGTCCGAGGCCTTGCAGGACGGCTCTGTCGCCACCCTCGCCGATATCGAGCGCGAGCATGTCCTGCGCGTGCTGCGCGCCTGCAAGTTCAACCGGTCGGAGGCCGCGCGCGTCCTCGGCATCGGACGCAATACGCTCTGGCGTAAACTGCGGCAATATAAGCGCGAAAAGACGTGACATGATGCGGCGATGTCTTGCCCTGCTCGCGACCTTCTCGTGGCCGTGGCTGGCCACCGCCTGGGCGCCGTTGCCCATGTGCCCTCCGGCGGATGCGCCCGGCCCCGCCGACATGCCCCGTGTGCTCGACCGCCTGTACGCCGCGATCGAGGGCCAGGCGCGTCAACTGCTGACGACCGTCCACCCTTGGGACAGTGATCCCCAGTTCAAACTGCTCACCGAGAGCCGGCACGACGAGCACTGGGTTCGTCCGAACACGGGCGCATTCGCGGGATTCTGCTTTCTGTGCCGGTTTGGCGCGTATGACGCCGCCCGCACCGGCGTTACGCGCGAGGAATTGCTCCAAAGCGCCGTAATCCCGATGGGCCGGTATCTGGTGGCCACGCATGTGACCGGGTCGCGCGCGACCGGCGACGGCGAGCCCTGGGGTGACCAGTGGCAGTCGGCGCACTGGGCGCACATGCTCGCGCGCGGCGCATGGTGGGTGTGGCACAGCCTGCCGGAAGACCTGCGCGAGGGCGTGTGCCGCGTCATCGCGCATGAGGCGGACCGTTTCGTCCACGAGGCGCCGCCCCACAATCTGGCCGACGACACGAAGGCCGAGGAAAACGCCTGGAACTGTCAGGCGCTCTCGACGGCTATTGTCCTGATGCCCGATGACCCGCGCCGGCCCGATTGGGAGCGCGCGTTCCAGCGCTGGGCCTTGTCGTCGTTCCTGCGGCCGGCCGATGCGGCGTCGGACGCGGTCATGGACGGCAGGCCGTTGTCTGAGCAGTTCACCGGCGCAAACATCTACGACGATTTCACGCTCGAAAACCACGGCCGCATTCACCCAGACTACATGTCCACGTTCCTGCTGTCGGCGGGTTGCGTCCTCGACTTCGCCATGACCGGGCGCACGCCGCCGCAGGCCCTCTTCCACAATGTGCCGGGACTGTACGAGAACCTGAAATGGTTCTCGCTGCCGGGCGGCGGGTTCGTCTATCCCAACGGCCAGGATTGGGAACTCTTCCGCGACCCCGAGTGGCTGGTGGTCCACATGCTCATGGCCGCGCACGGCGGCGACCCGGACGCGTGGAGCCTGCTGCGGTGCTGCCTCGATACTCAGGACAAGATGCAGGCCCGCACGCCGTCGGGCGCGGTCTATCTCGACAGCGAGTTCTTTTTCCCCTCGACCCGGACGGACCAGTTGTACTACAACGTGCTCGCGTGGCTTTTCGGGCAATACCGTAACCCCACCGTGGACGCGCCGCGCGCGCGTCTCGGCGTGCTGGCGCTTGAGAAGGGGCGCATTCTGCTTCACCGCACGGCTGATGCCGTCCATACGATAAGTTGGGGCGCGGAAATCATGGTCCAGTTCGTGCCGCAACGGCTCGACCGGGTCACCTCGCCTTGCCCACAAAGCGGGATCGGCCATATCCGCCTCGCGGGCGCGAAGGAGGCGCTGCCCGTGCAGGTGCGCCGTATCGCCGTAGACAGAGAAGACGGTTTTTCAGCCGGGCTCGACCTCGTGTACGGCGATGGCCTTGCAGCGGCGCGGTGGCGCGTGCGGTCCACGCCCGACGGCGTCATGCGCTGGCAGGCCACGCTCACGGCTCTCCAGGACATCGAAACGGAAGAAGTCGCGGCGGGCCTGATTGGCGTTCTCAACAACGCGACGTGGGTATACGAACGCGGCGTGCGCAACATCGGCATAGACGGCGCGAACCATGCCGTCGCCTGCGGCAGCGGCGAGGTGGTCCGCCGCGACGGCGCGCACGCCGTGTCCGTTGACGATGTGGTCCACATCACATCGGAAAGGCCGCTTTCGTGCTGTTACAGGGCGGCGGTCAAGCCTGATCGCGCCCGTTTCACGGATGAACTGTACTTGATCTATCATGACGCGCGAACGAAGTGGCCAAGCGGCGCGGTAATCGCCGAACTGGACGCGCGCCTGACGGCGGCGCCGGAGTAGCGCCGCATGCGGGAACTCGGATGAGCGACGACAACGACAGCCAGTTTTCTTTCCCTCTTGCCTGGGTCTTCCTGGCCCCGTACTACTTCGCGTACTATGTCATCCCGCAGTTGCTGGGCTATGCCGTGGCCCGGATACAGGAACAACTCGGCATCGATTAGAACTTCGGTTGCAGCGGCCATTTCCGATGGGCGCCCTCTTTCGCATCGGGGCCGGCCCGGCCATCTTGCGCGCGTGTGCGGAACACAGGCAGGATACCCGCGCAACACGAAAGGAGAAATCTTGTGCCGCGGCCGGGAAAAACATTCCTGTTCGGATGCCTGACCGGAACCCTGCTCGGCGTGTTGTTGGCCGCAGGCGGGGCTGTATCCGCCGTTTTCCTGTTCAAGGACCAGATTATTGGACTCGCGTCGAAACAGCTCAAGCCGCCGCCCATCACGATCGACGAGAAAGCGGACTACAACTGGGAGGTGGAAACGCCGGCGGGTTCGACGTTTGACCTGCGCACGCTCGCAGGCAAACCCGTCTTTCTGCATCTCTGGAGCGGCGAATGCTATTCGTGTCTGACCGAACTTGCGGGAATCGGCCGGCTTTACGGCCAGTTTGCGGGGAAAGGGGTGGAATTCTTGTGCATTGCGCGCGCGGGCATTGAGGAAGCGCCCCGGGCAGCCAGCGAAGCCGGCCTTGCCGCGCCTATCTATGTGTATGAGGGCGCGCGGCCCGCGCCGTTCGACGACGACGTGGTGCCTGCAACTTACATCATGGCCCATGACGGACGGATTGTCTTCAAGCACCTGGGCAGCGCGCAGTGGGACGCGCCGGTCGTGGCGGCGTTGCTCGAACGCATTGCCGCGCCGTAGGCGGGCTGCCCGTCAACCCGCCTTCATTGGCTTCCCGACTTCCTCCCGAATGAATACGTCGAGTAATTCCGGGTCGAAATGCTTGCCGCGCTCGCTCTTGAGATACGCGACGGCCTGCTTGTGCGTGCTGAACCCCTTGCGGTAAATCCGCGGCGTGGTCATGGCACAATAGACGTCGAGAATGCGCATGGCGCGCGCCAGGCGCGGAATGGCGTCCCGCTCCAGCCGCTCCGGGTAACCGGTGCCGTCGTAACACTCATGGTGATAGCGGAGGATATCGGCGCATTCGACGAAGATATCCCATTCCTGCAGGAGTTCCGCGCCCAGCGTGGTGTGAGACTGGAGCTGCGTCCATTCGTCGTAGGTCAGCAGCGATTTCTTGGTCAGCACGTCATTGCCTATACGGAGTTTCCCGATATCCATCAGATAACCCGCGTGTTCGAGCGCGAGCCGCGCGTCCGCGTCCAGTTCCAGGGCCTGCGCGAACCGCACCGCATGTTCGTGGACGCGGCCGGTGGTGCCCGGCGCCTTGCCTTCCCGCATATCCAGCGCCAGGCCGATCAGGCGCAGTTGCGTCTCGTAACGCTTGCCCAGCGCGACGGCGGCATCCATGAGGGGCTGCACATCCTTCGCTGCGGTCGCCAGGGCCGTTACGGCGTCCGGAAGGCGCTCGCCCTTCACCGCCGTGCGCACGAGCAGGTCCTTGCCCTGTGCCGCCGCTTCATATTTTTCCGTGTTCTTCGCGTTGCCGCCGATCACGAGTACGCGCTTTAGCATGGCCTAACCCTTTCCGTTGCGGGTATCTCAACCGAGGGGCATCTTATCAATCTGGCCTGTTTACGGCAATCCGTGCCCGGGGGGCGCGCAGTCGTGGGGCAAGCCCCCGAACGGGTGCGGCATCCCCCCCGGCTGGGGTATCCTTGACATGCGAGGAGACGCAATGCGCGCGATGTTGTTGGAGGATATCGCTCCTATCGGGGCCGCGCCGCTGCGGCGGCGGGAGTTGCCAGACCCCGAACCGGGCCCGGGCGAGGCCCGGCTGCGCGTGCGCTGTTGCGCCATCTGCCGGACGGACCTGCACGTGGTCGAGGGCGACCTGCCGCGCGCGCGGCTGCCGCTCATCCCCGGCCATCAGGTGGTGGGCGTGGTCGATGCGCTCGGGCCGGACTGCCGCACGCTGCGCGTGGGCCAGCGGGCCGGCGCGGCGTGGTTGCGACACACGTGCGGCGCATGCGGCTGGTGTCTGCGCGGACAGGAAAACCTCTGCGAGGCGTCACGTTACACGGGCTATCACGAACATGGGGGCTACGCGGAATATGTGGTCGTGCCCGAGGTATTCGCCTACCCGATTCCGGACGTGTTCAGCGACGCGGACGCGGCGCCGCTGCTCTGCGCGGGGATAATCGGGTTCCGGGCGCTGAAACGGGCCCGTGTGCCCGAGGGCGGGACGCTCGCACTGTACGGGTTCGGTTCGTCCGCGCATGTGGTTCTGCAACTGGCGCGGCGGCGCGGCTGCCGGGTGTATGTGGTCTCGCGCGGCGGCGCGCACCTGCGCCATGCCGAGGAAATGGGCGCCGATTGGGCCGGGAGCGACCCCCAGGACATGCCCTCCAAGCCGGATAGTGCGATTATTTTCGCCCCGGCCGGCCGGCTGGTGCCGCAGGCGCTGGAATCGCTGCGCAAGGGCGGCGCCTTGGCGCTGGCAGGCATCTACATGTCGGAAATCCCGGCCTTGGACTATGAACGGCACCTGTTCTATGAGCGGGACATTCATTCCGTGACCGCGAACACGCGGGAGGACGGCCGGGAATTGCTCGCCGAGGCCGCTGCCATACCCCTGCGCCCCACGACCACCGCGTATCCGCTGCATGAGGCCAACCGCGCCCTGGAAGACCTCAAGGCGGACCGCATCGCGGGCGCCGGGGTGCTCCTGCCCGGGGGCTGAAGTGGTGCCGTGCCCATGCGAGGCCCGCGTCCCAGCCAGGCCGTCCAACATACCGCGCCCGCCGGAACAGGAGTTGCCGCCGCAGGGCCGGAACCGTCATAATCTCAATCGCGAAACCCTCTTTTTCAGGCGCAAGGCGCGTCTCATTGACAAGGGGAACTCCGTATTCTTGGACGCGGGACGCGGAAACGGTGCCCGTAACATCCCGCATTTGTCAAGACCGGCGCGCCCGGGAGCAGGCAACAAGGCATGAAAGCAGAGACCCTCATGATCGGGACTGAGCTGCTGCTGGGGCAAATTCAGGACACGAACGCCACATGGATGGCGCAGACCCTGGCGGCACACGGCATCCATCTCTACCAGAAGACGACGGTGGGCGATAACCCGGACCGAATCCGGGCGGCGCTCGAAGCGGCCCTGAGCCGGGCCGACACCGTGCTCTGCAGCGGCGGACTCGGCCCCACGGAGGACGACATCACCCGGGAATGCGTCGCGGCGGTGTTCGGGCGGCCGCTGGTGTATCACGAGGAGCTGTTTGAGCGGGTGCTGGCGCGGTTCGCCCACCTGCAGATGAAGATTACGGATAACAACAAGCGGCAGGCGTACATTCCGGAGGGGGCGCTCGTGCTGGACAACCCCAACGGCACGGCGCCCGGTTTTCTCGTCGACGACCGGCGCGGGTTAGTGGCGTGCATGCCCGGGGTGCCTTGGGAGCTCAAGCCCATGATGGAAGCCCGTGTAATCCCGTACCTGCGCGGGAAATTCGGGCTGAGCGGCGTGCTGCACTACCGCGTGCTCAAGGTCTGTGCCATGGGCGAATCGCGGGTCGATGCGGCCATAGGCGACCTCATCACTCAGGGCAGCAACCCTACCATCGGTTTACTCGCCGGGCCGGATGCTGTCCGCATTCGGATTGCCGCCCACGCGGGGTCGGTCGAAGCGGCGCGCGAACTGATCGCGCCGATCGAGGCGGCTGTCCGCGAGCGTCTGCCCGGCCTGGTCATGGGCGTGGACGACGAAACGCTCGAGGGTGTGGTGGACCGGCTGCTTGCTGAGAGGGGCTGGACGCTGGCCGTGGCCGATGCCGCAACGGGCGGGACCGTGACGGAGCGGCTGACGGGGGCGGGGGCGAGGCAGTTCGCCGGGGCGAGGATCCTGCCCGGCGTAGCGGAGGCAAGCGAGACAACGGCGCTTGACGTGGCCCAGCGCCTTTTGGTAGAGTTTGGAGCTCACTGCGCTTTGGTCTTGTTGGGGGAGCCGACGGTGGAGAGCGTGTTGGCGCTCTTTGTCAGTCCGGCGGGAAGCGCAACTTGGGCCATTGGGCGGCATCCGGACCCCGTTCGGGGCCGGGTACGGACGGCGGTCGTGGCGCTGGAGCATATCCGGCGGCGGCTCTCAGGCTATGCCAAGGAGTCGTGACTGCCGCGTGCGGCGTTGCTTAAGTTTTTATTGCAGAACGGTTTGTGCGGAGTTGTGGATGTGGCCGCCCGGGCCGGAATGGCCCGGACGCGCAAGAGGGATGCTGAACGGTCCGGCGGGACGCCAGGAGGGCGTCTTGGTCCGGTGAGTCGCACTGCGGTGCGGCGTCGCGGGAAAGCACTGTGGCCTCCCGCGTATATATAACCTCCATTGGCGCCGGCTCCCGATGCTAAGCGTTACGGCGAAAATAAGGAGCACCGACCCAATATGCTAATCGAAGTTGTGGCCCTGTTACTGGTGTCGCAGCAACCGATGCAACCTTTCAAAGAAGGCATGGCCTCGTACTACACGGTCGAGAGCAGCAGCCGTCAAACCGCTTCCGGAGAAAACCTGGCGAACAACGAATACACGTGCGCCATGCTGGACGGTGAATTCGGCGAGTATTTCTTGGTCGTGGCCGACAACGGTAATTCCGTGATCTGCCGGCTCAACGACCGCGGCCCCTATGTCGAGGGGCGCGTCATCGACCTGTCGCGGGCAGCCATACGCAAGTTGCATCCCAGCAAGGGGTTGCTGCACGTCAAAGTGTACCGGCTCGGCAAGACCCCGCCGAGCGCATCCTCTCCCCGCTGACCTGACAGAGACTTGTCCGGCTACCCGGTGGATTCTACTCCACGGGGCATCTGCGGGTGTTTCAAGCCATCTCATTTTGGCTTCCCTAGCCCCGGCGCCGGGGCGTGAGTCCTTTTCTTCCGCAGGGCCTGCACGCCGCACTGCCGCCCGCCCAGACGCGCCGTATTGCACTGCTTTTCAGGTTCGCGAACGTATTGCCGCGTTTCCTGGGGAGTGTGTAAGTTTACCACCGCTCATCTTGGCACGGCTTGCTGCCTGACGCCCCTTCTGTCGCGGAGCAAGCCCCGCGAAGAGCGAGCAGGGCTGCGGGCCCCGCACGTGACCGTATTTCTCTTGTGGAGTATTCAGAACGGCCAGGCAAGCGGGATGAGCAGGGTGCCTAGCGCCCACACCAGCAGGCTGAGGGGGAGGCCGACGCGGGCGAAGTCCGTGACTTTGTAGCCGCCGGGCCCGAGGACCATGAGATTGGTCTGGTAGCCGATGGGGGTGACGAAGCTTGCCGAGGCGGCGAAAGCCACTGCCATGACGAAGGGGCGCGGGCTCAGGTGGGCTTGTTCCGCCATTGAGACCGCAAAGGGGAACATGAGCGCGGCGGCGGCGTTGTTGGTCACGAGTTCCGTGAACACCGCCGTCACGAGAAACACCCCGGCCAGCATGACGTGGGGCCCGTATTGTCCTGCGGTGACGGCAAGCAGGTGGGCAGCTTGCTCCGCCAAGCCCGAGTTTACGAGGGCTTTGCTGACCCCAAAGGCGGCGCAGATGGTCAACAGGGTCGAGAGGTCGATGCTCTCGCGCGCATCGCCAAGGGAGATACAGTTGGTCACGATCATCAGGCTGGCAACGATGAAGGCCGCCAGGACGATGGGTACGACGTTCGCCGCCATAAGCACCACCAGGAGCCCGAGCAGCAGCAGGGACATCACGGCGCGGTCGTCCCGGACCGAGCGCGAGTCGTCGACGCCGCTTACAAGGTAGAAATCGGGGTTGCTGCGGTACGCGGCGCGGAAGTGGGGGCCCGCCTGAAGCAATAGCGTGTCGCCGGGGCGCAGGACGATATCGCCCACGCGGCCCTTGAGCCGCTCGCCGCCGCGGTTCACGGCCACGACGGCGGCATTGAACCGGGCGCGGAAGTTGCTGTCGCGTATCGTCTGGCCGATGAGCGGGGAGCGGTTGGACATGACGGCCTCGTAGAGCATGTGTCCCCGGCGCTCGGCGGCGCGATGCTCATAATGGGGATCCGCCACAGGCACCAGACCCGAAATTCTTTCGAGGTCCACGATGTGCCGCACCGCGCCGGTAAAGGTCAGCACGTCTTGTTCGCGCACGATGACGTTCGGCTCGACCGGGGCAATGACCTCGTCGCCACGCTGAATCTCGAGGAGGAACAGACCGTCGAGACGGCGCAGACCGGCGTCGGCGACGGTCTCGCCGACCAGGCTGCACCCAGTTCGCACTTCCATGTTGGCCAGATACTCGCGGACGGCCTCGTTCATCTGTTCCATGAACCCCTTGCGCTCGGGGAGCAGGCGCCGCCCGAGCAGGAGAAGATAGGCGATGCCCGCGACCGCGCAGGGCACGCCCACGACGCTCATCTCGAACAGACCCATGGGCCGCAAGCCCGCGTTCGCCGCGGGGTCCGCATGGTAGGCTTCCGTCATCATGCCATTGACCACGAGGTTGGTGCTCGTGCCGATCAGGGTGCAGGTGCCGCCGAGGATCGCGAAGTAGGAAACGGGAATCAGCAGGCGAGACGGGGCCTTTCCATGGGCCTTGCACCACTGGTTTACCACAGGGATGAACATGGCCACGATCGGCGTATTGTTCAAGAACGCGCTGGACGTGGTAATGGACAGGGACATCCGCGCGAGGACGGAAGTCTCGGTTTTCGCGCGGCCCAGGAACCAGCGCCCGAGCACGGCAAGCGCACCCGTTTCGGCAAGCGCGGCCGTCACGACGAACAACGCGGCGATCGTGAGCATGCCGTGGTTCGAAAAACCCGCGAAGGCTTCGTCGGGGCTGATCACCCCGGCGACGCACAACAAGACCGCTCCGGCGATGAACAAGGCGTCGGCGGCGTAATTCATGACCAGTCCGGCGAAGATACAGGTCAAGATTGCCAAGGTGAAACCGGCTTGAAACCAATCCATGCGCTATTTCCACTATGTTTGCCGGAATTGTATCCATAGCGGGTGCGCGAATAAAGACCGCTCCCATTCCTGACAGTTCCCATTCCTTGCACTTGCCCGGCGAATCCGCGATGCTGTACGTTCAGGCGTCAGGCGAGGGCGACGGATGCAAGCTTGTCTTTATCTTGACGGCGAGGGCGCGTTCCTGGCGGAGCGCTGGTTGCGCGCGCACGGTGCGCGCGCTTCCGTGGTCCTGTACGCGGAGCGCGGCGCGCTGCCCCTGGCCCAGTCGCTGCAGTCGCGGTTCCCCATGATTGCCTCCGTGCAAGACGCGGATTCGGGGGAACCGGCTCCGGCTCCGCGAATTGTAGTGCCGCTGCACGTGGACGTCTCGCCGCTGGAACATCAGTATCCCGTCCGGTTGCCGCAGTTGGCGCCCTGCTACGACACGTTCGCGCGTCTGTGGCGGCGCGGCTTCCGCGAATTTGAGTGCTTCCATCTCGGGGGCGGCCGAGTGTTGCGCGTGCCCCATCTCCTGGACGCGTTCCAAGACAAGCACAAGGGGCGCCGCTGTTTCGTCGTGGGCAATGGGCCCAGCCTGAACGAGATCGATATGACGCGCCTGCGCGACGAGGTCGTGCTGGGCTCAAACCGATGCTATCTCGGATTCCAGGAATGGGGCTTCGTGTTCCCATACTGGGGCGTCTCCGACAAACTGCAAATAGAGGTGTACGGGCCGGAATACGAGGAGCGCGTGCCACGGGACACAGTCACGTTCTTTCCCTTCGAGTACCTGCCGCTGCTCGACTTCGACGGGGCGTGCCCGATCCGGTTTGACTGGCCGCGCGAAGCGAACCGCCAGTTTTCAAATGAGCCGGGGCGTCTCTTTCTCGGATACACGGTGACGTACATGTTGCTGCAAATCGCCGCGGTCATGGGGTGCGACCCGATAATCCTGATCGGCGTTGACCACCGCTACGACCTTCGCAAGACCCAGCGGCTGCGGCGCATGGTCCGCCTCTGCGGCCGGTGGCTCGCGCGGCACTACGACCATGCGACATGGTACAAGGCGGGCCGGGCCGCCGCGGAAGAGGTGATCAAGGCGCGCCGCGCGGCGGGCAAGGGTGGTCCCCGTCGTTTCTGGGAGTCGAAAGACGCGGCGCACCCCACGCACTTTGACGCACGCTATGCCGCAGGGGAGGAAAAACGGTTCCTGATGCCGCGCCCGCTCGACGCGGAGAAGGATTTCGCGTGTGCGGCGCGTTGGGCGGAAGAACACGGAGTCCGCATCCTGAACGCGACGCCCGGTTCGGCGCTGACGGCGTTTCCGATGGTGGCATTCCATAGCCTTTTCTGAGAGGGTGGGTCCCCCGCCGGATGGAGAGTGCAAGCGCATGAGAAGACGGCTGTCATATGCGGCGGTGATGCTCATGGCGCTGTTCGCGGGCGTGTTGCTCGCGCGCACGGCGTCGTTCTCGTCGCGCCAAGTCAAACCCGGACCCTTTTCTCCCGTGAATGTCGACCGGCAGGCCGCAGCAGAGCGGTTGGCGCAGGCGGTGCGCATTCAGACGATTTCACACCAGGACAAGCAACAGGTCGAGACCGCCGCCTTCGAACAACTGCACGCGTTGCTGGAAACGGCCTTTCCGCGTGTTGATGCGACGCTCACGCGCGAGCGCGTCAACGGCTTGTCGCTGTTGTACACGTGGCCGGGCCGCGATCCCGCGCTGCCGCCGGTGTTGCTCCTGGCGCATCAGGACGTCGTAGACGTGGCGCCGGGCACGCAGGAGGACTGGACGTATCCGCCATTTTCGGGGACGATTGCGGACGGTTTCGTCTGGGGCCGGGGCACGCTCGACGACAAGGGCAGCCTTCTGGGGACTCTCGAAGCGGCGGAAGCGCTTCTGGCGGAAGGGTTCACGCCACGGCGCACCGTCTATTTTGCGTTCGGCCACGACGAGGAAGTGGGCGGCGAGACAGGCGCGAAACTGGTCGCGGAAACACTCCGTTCGCGGGGCGTGCGGGCGGGGTTCAGTTTCGACGAGGGGCTCGTTATCACGCAGGGGATTGTCCCCGGCGTGACGGCGCCGGTCGCGCTAATCGGTATCGCGGAGAAAGGGTACCTCAGTGTCGAGCTGACCGTCGAGCTAACCGGCGGCCATTCCTCCGCGCCGCCGCGTAACACGGCGATCGGCACGCTGGCCAAGGCGGTCGCGGCGCTTGAAGCGCATCCGCTGCCGTCGCGCCTCGACGGGCCCGCGGTCGAGATGCTCGCCTATGCGGGGCCGGAAATGACGTTTCCGATGCGCCTCGTCATGGCGAACCTGTGGCTGTTCGGCGGCCTGGTGCGCGCCCGGCTCGAGGCTGCGCCCGCGACCGCCGCGGCGATTCGCACCACGACGGCCCCGACCATCTTCGAGGCGGGCACCAAGGAAAACGTGTTGCCGGGCGTCGCGCGGGCCGTCGTGAATTTCCGTATCATGCCGGGCGAGAGCGTGGACAGCGTACTGGCGCACGTACGCGACACCATCGCGGATGAACGGGTCGCCGTATCGGTCATCCCGCCGGCGAATGAGCCGTCGCCGGTGGCGTCGCTCGACACGCCTGCCTTCGAAGCGCTGAGCCAGAGCCTGCGTCAGGTCTTCCCGGAGGCGGTCGTGGCGCCGGGACTGTTGCTGGGCGGCACGGATACGCACCATTATGCCGCCGTGGCCGAGCATGCGTACCGGTTCATTCCGTTCCTGTTCCGCGAGGAGGACCTGGCGCGCCTGCACGGCACGGATGAACGGGTTTCGGCCGAAGCCTACGAAAAAGCGATACAATGTTACGCGCAAGTGATACGTAATGCCGCCGGATGATGGTATGGACATACAGGAACCCGCGCGGATGCGCACAGGGAAAGGACCTTGACAATGCGATTCTTGATTCCGTTGCTGTTGCTGACGATCCTGCTTTCTCCCATTGCTGGCAGCCAGACAGACCCCTACCTGCGGCTGCCGGTTCATGCCTATCTGGACAAGATGAAGGCGGGCTGGGTGGGACAGATGGCCGGAGTGGGCTGGGGCGGGCCGACCGAGTTCCGGTTCAACGGCGTCATCATGCCGGCGCCGGAGATGCCCGAGTGGCGTCCGGAGATGGTGAACCAGTTCATGCAGGACGACCTCTACGTCGAGATGACCTTCCTGCGCACGCTCGAGATGCACGGCCTGGACGCGCCGACGCGCCAGGCGGGCATCGATTTCGCCAACAGCGGCTACAAGCTCTGGCACGCGAACCGCGCCGGACGCGACAACCTGCGCAACGGCATCGCGCCGCCCGACTCGGGCCACCCGTCGTTCAACAGCCACGCGGACGACATCGACTACCAGATCGAGGCCGATTTTTCGGGTCTGATTGCGCCCGGGATGCCGAACACCGTCATCGAACTGGGCGAGAAATTCGGCAGGCTCATGAATTACGGCGACGGATTGTATGGCGGCCTGTTCGTCGGCGGCATGTACGCGGCGGCGTTCTTCGAGACCGACATCGAGGCGATCGTCCGGGCGGGCCTCGCCTGCATCCCCGAAGGCAGCCAGTATCACGCCTGCATCAGCGACGTGCTGCGCTGGCATCAGGAAGACCCGGAACACTGGGAGGCCACCTGGCAGCGCATCAGCGAGAAGTACCACCTGAACCGCGAATTCCGCAGGTTCTCCTGTTCCAAGCCGGACGACGCCTTCAACATCGACGCGAAGATCAACGGCGCCTACATCGTCATGGGCTTGCTCTACGGCAAGGGCGATATCGACCAGACGGTCATCATCGCCACGCGCTGCGGCCAGGATTCCGACTGCAATCCGTCGAACGCGGCGGGCGTGCTTTTCACCACGCTCGGTTTTTCGCAACTGCCCGGGCGGTTCACCGAGGCACTGGACCCCGAAGGCACGTTCAGCCACACCCCATACAATTTCCCGAAATTGATCGACGTGTGCGGGCAGTTGGCGCGACAGGCCGTCGTGCGCGCGGGCGGAACCATCGAGACAAACTTCGAAGGCGACGAAGAATTCGTCATTCCGCGCCGGGAACCGAGCCCGCCGCCGCTGGAACAATGCTGGGAGCCCCGCCCTCCGGCAGACAGCCGCTTCACGGACGCGCAGAAGGCGCGGATTAACCCGCCCAAGGAGAGCGACTGAGACGCGGTTGGCGCCGTCACTCGGTAAAGCGGAGCAGATGGTAACTCCGTTTTCCGGTTCGTATGACGGCCATATCGCCCGTCAGGCACGTTTCGCGCGTGACCTTGCTCTCTTCCGCGTCGACGCGTTCGTTGTTCAGGTAAAGTCCGCCGTTCTTGACCAGGCGACGGGCCTCGCCTTTGCTCTTGAAGACACCTGTTTCGACCAGCACATCGAGCAACAGCCTGTCGCCGCTCAAGACAGACCGGGGCAGCGTCGCACTGGGCACCTCGCTGAAGATGTCCTCGAGCGTCGCGGCGTCCAGCCCGCGCAGGTCGCCGCCGAACATGGCTTCGGATGCCTTGACGGCGTTCGCCAGCGCTTCCTCGCCGTGCACCAGGCGCGTGGCCTCCTCGGCGAGACGGCGCTGCGCCGCGCGCTTGTGAGGCTCTTCGGCCACGGCGCGGTCGAGCGCCGCGATCTCGTCCTTGCCCAGGAATGTGAAGAAGCAGAGCAAGCGCGGCGCGTCCGCGTCGGCCTGGTTGACCCAAAACTGGTAGAAGCGGTAGGGCGAAGTGCGACGGGAGTCGAGCCAGACGGCCCCGCTCTCGGTCTTGCCGAATTTCGTGCCGTCTGCCTTTGTAATCAGGGGGAAAGTCAGGCCGAATGTGTCCTTTCGAAGGAGGCGCCGGGTGAGGTCCATGCCCGCGACGATGTTACCCCACTGGTCGCTGCCGCCGATCTGGAGCCGGCAGTCATGGTGCTCGCACAGATACAGGAAATCATAGGCCTGCAGGAGGCTGTACGAGAATTCGGTGTAGGAAATGCCGTGCTCGCGGTCTTCGAGGCGCTGGCGCACCGATTCCTTGGCGAGCATGACGTTCACGCTGAAATGCTTGCCGATGTCGCGCAGGAAGTCGACTAACGGGAGTTCGCAGAGCCAGTCGGCGTTGTTACGCAGGATGGCGGCGTGCGCGCCTTCGAAATCGAGGAAGCGTTCGAGCTGGCGGCGGATGCCCGCCGCGTTCGCCTGCACCTGTTCCTTCGTGAGCAGGCTGCGCTCGTCCGTCTTGCCGCTGGGGTCGCCGATGAGCCCCGTGCCGCCGCCCACAAGCGCGATGGGATTGTGTCCCGCCCGCTGGAACCGGGCGAGGCCAAGCGCCGGCAGCAGGTGCCCGATGTGCAGGCTGTCCGCCGTCGGGTCGAATCCGCAGTAGAGGGATATCGGCCCTTGTTCGAGTTCCTCGGCCAGATGTTCGTGGGTCACCTGATTGATGATGCCCCGCCAGCTCAGGTCTTCAAAGAGAGTCATGGGTCCCACTCCGTGCGCCACGCCGACACGCTTCCCGCTACAGTGACCGAAGTTATGCTTATCGCGCGGGCGGGATGAACGGCGCCTGAAACGGGGGTACTTTAACAGAGGTCTGCAAACGTGCGCAAAAGGCCCGCATGGGCATGTGCGTGCCGGCCCGCATTTCCACAAGGGCTGGTCTCGATGGGCATTCGCAGTTTTGACAGGGCGGAATTCCTATGCTAGAGTACACTCCCGATTCGGTTAGTCAGGGGAGGGCGTACGAACGCTTGGTCCGGTCGTGGCTCTCTGAAGACATGTAAAACGTGTATAGGAATGAGTAAGGAGAAGTAACATGGCGGGTTCGGTTGCTGAATTCTTCGCGGAAGTGCCCAACAAGGTAAATAAGGACAAAATCGCCGGGATGGAGAAGATCTTCCAGTTTAATATCACCGGCGAAGGTGGCGGCGAATGGAACGTCACTATCGCGAACGGCGGGGCCGCGGTTGCTCAGGGCAAGGCGGAAGCGCCCAATATTACCTTGACGGCTTCCGCGGAAGACTGGATGAACATTGCCACCGGCAAGTTGAACGGTCAGACGGCCTTCCTCACGGGCAAGCTGAAAATCCAGGGCGACATGACGCTGGCTATGAAGCTCGCCACGGTGTTCTCGTTCAGTTGATGCGATCTTTCCGGGGGCGGCCCGCGCGGCCGTCCCCGAGTTCTGTCTTGCGCGCCGTGCACGCCGCGGCGCGTGTATTCGTGATTGTGCTGCTGGCAGGTTGCGGCGGCTCTTCCGCGCCGCTGGCCGCCGGTGAACGCAGACTTGCGCTGCAGACGGAGGACGGGCTGCAGGTGGCGGCCACGCTGTATCCGGTGCCTGCGGCGCAGCCGCCCGGTTTGATCCTTGCGCACCGTTATGGTGCGGATGCCGTTTCTTGGCGTTCCTTTGCCCTCGCCGCGCAACAGGAGGGGTATCAGGTCATCGCAGTGGATCTGCGGGGCCATGGGAGCAGCACCCAGCGGGGAGAAGGGCGCCTGGACTATCGCGATGTTTCCGGCGTGGAATGGCTTGCGGCCGTGGCTGACCTGCGTGCGGCCAGGGACGCCCTGCTCGCCGCAGGCACAGACCCGGAGAACCTCGCCGTGCTCGGCGAGGGGCTGGGCGCCAATCTTGCCCTGCGGTATATGCGCATAGATCCGGTTATACAAGCGGCCGTGATGGTCTCGCCGGTATTGGACGAGTACGGTTTTGACAGCGAGGCGGATGTGCGCGCGCTGCGGGCGCGGCCTGTGCTGCTGGTCGCGGCGGAGAACGACGGCCCGGCCGCTGGGGCCGCGACGGCTCTGAAACAGACCGCGCCGGGGTTTTCCGAACTGCGGTTATATCCCGGCGCCGCCAGCGGCACGGATGTCCTGGCCGCGTCCGAGGCGGCGCAGGTCCAGGTGCTGGGCTGGTTGCAGGCCATCATCGGCAAGCGCCTGGCCGCGGGCGCCGGAACACCCGGAAGTTGACAGGCCCCGTTGTGGGGCATAGAATAGAGCCATGGCGCACGTTTGGGGCTGGCGGGCGCGCGTCGCAGGGCGCCATGCAGCCTGAGCCCCCAATGTTCGCCGGGAGAATTGCATGAAGACAACGCTGACCGAACTGGTCGACGTGATTATTGAACGCATCGAGCAACATCCCGACACGGCTCCCACCGAACACGGCATACGCTCCTGGCTGGTCCGGCAGGGCTATAACAAGCGCGACATCGAGGCGGTCCTGAAGCTGGTGCGGCCGCGTTTCGAAGCGCTGCGGCATATGGGACGCCGGGGTCTGGGCACGGTGCGGCAATTAACCCCCTACGAGGAGTACAAGCTGTCGCCGGAAGCACGGGACACGCTCGTGCGCCTCGAGTTGTTCGGGCTTATCGAGCCGTACGAAAGAGAAATGATCCTCGACCGTCTGGCCCAATTCGAGGGCGAAGTCGGGATGGATGAGCTTGACTATCTCCTGTCCTGGCTGGTGTACAGCTCCCGTGACGTCGAGTCGCAGCAGACGATCTTCAACGTGTTCGAAGGCAATCAGAAGACCATACACTAGCGGCGGGGGGTAACCGCGGCCGGCGGGCCGCTGCCTGCGTTTGGATAGGCCAGCGCTCTTGACTTACCATGACGGCGTGTCCACAAGCATAAAGTGCCGGGGTCAACCAGTATGTTCGCGTTTCTCAGGGGTACGGTCGAGCACAAAGGGGCCGGCCAAATCGCGTTGGATGTGGGCGGCATCGGCTATGCCGTGCTTGTTCCCGATACGGTGCACCGCAGGCTGGCGCAGCATCAGGAAGTCAAACTGCTGACGTATTGCCACATTCGCGAAGACGCCTTCCAGATATACGGCTTTCTCAAGGAAGAAGAGCGTTCGCTCTTCATGACCCTGCTTGAAATCAACGGGGTCGGCCCGCGCGTGGCACTCGCGGTGGTGTCGTTCCTTGCCCCGGCGGCGTTCGGGCGCGCGCTGCTCGAGAACGACTTGAAAGCGTTTACGGGCGTGCCCGGCGTCGGCAAGAAACTCGCCCAGCGCATCCTGCTCGAAATGAAGACGAAACTCGGCCAGGACACCGAACTGAGCGCCATTCTCGGGGAACCGGCCGCGGAGGCCGCGCCGGGCGAAGGCGACGACGTGTATGAAGCGCTGATTTCGCTCGGGTGCACCCCCGCGGAAGCCCGGAACGCCGCGCTCCACGCGCGCAAGAAACTGGGCCCCGATGCTCCGGCCGAAGAACTGGTGCGCGCGGCGCTGCGTTCGATGGCGAGGGCCTAGTCCATGGCCGACATGGAGATCGTAAGCCCGCAGCCGGTCGACGACGACCGCGTCTTCGACGAACAGATACGCCCGCAGCGCTTCGAGGATTTCCCCGGCCAAGACCCTATCAAGGAGAAGCTGCGCATCGCGATTGCGGCGGCCAAACAGCGGGGCGAGCCGCTGGACCACCTGCTGCTGAGCGGCCCGCCGGGGCTGGGCAAGACCACCCTGGCCCGGATCATCGCGAACGAAATGGGCGTGAACATCCGGCAATCGACGGGTCCGGTGATCGAAAGACAGGCCGATCTCTCGGCCATGCTGACAAGTCTTGAAGAGTTTGACGTGTTCTTCATCGATGAAATCCACCGGCTCAACCACGCGGTCGAAGAAACACTCTATTCCGCGATGGAGGATTTCGAGGTCGATATCATGCTCGGCAAGGGTCCGACGGCCCGTTCGATGAAGATCGGCCTCAAGCCGTTCACGCTCATCGGCGCCACAACGCGCGCCGGCCTGCTGACGCCGCCGTTGCGCGCGCGCTTCGGCGACACCTGCCGGTTCGAGTTCTATTCGCCCGCGGAGCTTCAGCGCATCGTCGTCCGCGCGGCGCGCATTTTGAAGGTCGAGGTCGACAACGACGGCGCGCTCGAGATCGCGACGCGCTCGCGCGGCACCGCCCGCATCGCAAACCGCCTGTTGCGCCGGGTGCGCGATTACGCGCAGGTCAAGGGCGACGGCGTCGTGACGCGCGAGGCGGCGGACGCGGCGCTGCACATGCTGCGCATCGACGCGCTGGGCCTCGACGACATGGACCGCGCCATCATCCGGACCGTCATCGAGAAGTTCAGCGGCGGGCCGGTGGGTGTCTCGTCGCTTGGGGTCGCCGTGGGGGAAGAGCGCCAGACGCTCGAAGAGGTTCACGAGCCGTATCTCATCCAGGTCGGCTTCCTGAAACGCACGCCGCAGGGCCGCGTGGCCACGCCGCTCGCATACCGCCATATGGGCCTCGAGCCGCCGCCCGCGGCCGCGCAGCCGCACCTGTTCTGACGCGGCGCGCCTCAGATAAACGGCCAGTCGGCCTCGGTGACGAAGAGATAGGCGTCGGGGCAGGGCGGTTCCCAGCGGTACCGGGTGAGGTCGCAGGTTTCCGACGCGTCAAAGCGGATGCCCTCGGCTTCCAGGAGCATGCGCTGGAGGATGGGCCTCTCCACCTCGCTGTGGGCGCTGATGCCGCCGCGGCTGTTGATGACGCGGTGCCAGGGCACGTCGCCGCGTGGCCCGGCGGCGCGCATCGCGTAGCCAACGGCGCGCGCGGCGCGGGGACAGCCCAAGATCGCCGCGATCTGGCCATAGGTCATGACGCGGCCTTGGGGGATCTCCCGCACGAGGCGGTATACGGCTTCGTAAAATCTTGACATAGCCCACGGTAACATGTGGTAGTATGGAGTTTACACATATGCAGGGCAAGGGGGCTCGCGCATGAAGAGGATAGGCAAATGAGCGAACCGGCTGTGAGCTTCGCGGAGACCGAGGCCCCGCTCGCCGCGCTGGTGCTGCATCCGGTCCATGGAGACGAGAAGGACGCGTTCACCGTTTCCCTGGAACAAGACGTGATGTCGTTGATCTCGCCGGATGAACGGCTGGTTTTGATGCTGCCGCGCGAGGAGGCGGCGCGCCACATCCGTTTCAATTACGACGTGTTTCACGGGCGGACGGTCTCGTTTGTCATTGTCGAGGGTCTTAAGGCGCACACGTTCAAATGCCCGCTTCTGGAACTCGAGCAGCTGCTGAACTGGCTACCGCAGAAGCCGCGCGAGGAACAGGAGCGCGAAGTGCGCCGGTACGGCGTGGCCATCGTACTGCTGGGCGCCGGGCTGCTCCTGTTTCCGCAGTATTTCTTCTGGGTATGGGGCCTGGCGCTGGTCTTCCTCGGGCTGGCGGACATCTGGTGGTCCCGAGACATGTTCTATGGCGTCAATGCCGCCGCCATGTTCGTGGCAAGCCTCGTGCTCCTGTTCGCGCCCGTGCCGCTGGGCCTGCGCAGCGGCGCGGACCTGGAAACGGCGCGGTTGCTGGCGACGGGGCTCGGCAGCCTGCTCATCATCTGGAGCGTGCAGCAGGCTTCCCTTTTGGGGCCGATCCACCGGCTGCGTCTGGCGCGGGCGCACCGGGACGCGCGCAACGCCCGCGAAAGGGCGCCGTCCTCCGCCGTGAAGGCAATCGCCTGGACCGTGGGCGCGCTGGGCGTCTTCTTCCTGGCGCACCTGGGATGGCTGGGCATGCAGGCGCGCGCGGGCGCGGGAGAGGGCCTCATCGAAGACTGGATCCTCCACGGGGTCGTCAGCGGCACGTTGTTGCTGCTCGCGGGGTCGATGTGGGTGCGCGGTTTCCGCTCGTACGTCGAGGCGAAACTCGCGGCGCAGTTCGCGCTGATGCTGGCCGTGTTCTACGCCGCCGGCGCAGGCACGATGCTTTGGTCCGCTGAGGCGCTCGGGCCGCAGGTGCTGCGCATGGGGTTCCTCGCGTGGTCGCAGGTTTACGTCTGGGCGCCGCTGGTGGTGCTCGTAGTCGTATTCAACCGCTGGCTCGCGGGCCGGGTCGAGCGGGAACTGGAAGAAAACCGGGGATAGGCTGCGTTGGCGGGATCGCGCGCACTTGGCATGCGCGCGCGCACGCCCTATAATAGCGCCCGTGTTGTCCAATCCTATTCGTATTGATGGAGGGAGAATCATGGCGAAGAAAACGGTGAATGTGGCGATGATCGGCGGCGCGTTCATGGGCAAGGCGCACAGCAACGGCTGGCGCCAGGTCGGTATGTTTTTCGACCCGCCCGTCAAGCCGGTCATGAAGGTCATGTGCGACAAAGACCCGAACGTGCTCAAGAACGCGGAACGTTACGGCTGGCAGGAAGCCTCGACCGACTGGCAGGAGGTAATCAATCGGCCGGACATCGACATCATCGATATCTGCACGCCGAACTTCCTGCACCCGCCCATCGCGGTCGCGGCCGCGAAGGCCGGCAAGGCGGTCGTCTGCGAGAAACCGCTCGCGAACACACTGAAGGAGGCCAAGGAGATGCTTGCCGCCGCGCAGAAGGCCGGCGTAAAGCACATGTGCGGCTTTTCGTACCGTTTCGCGCCCGCGGTGCAGACGATCAAGGGCATGATGCAGAAGGGCATGCTCGGCGACATCTTCCATTTCCGCGCGGCTTATCAGCAGGACTGGATCGTCGACCCGGATTTTCCCATGGTGTGGCGGCTCAAGAAGGCGAGCACGGGCTCCGGCGCGCTTGGCGACATCGGCGCGCACATCACGGACCTGTGCCACTTTCTCGTCGGCGAAGTCTGCGAGGTTGCCGCAGCCATGGAAACGTTCATCAAGCAGCGCGTCATCGCGGACAGCGACTCGGGAGCGTGGGGCGCGAAAGGCAGCCAGAAGAAGAAGCGGTATGACGTCGTCGACGTGGACGACGCCGCCATTTACCTGGGCCGCATCAAGGGCGCGAATACGCTGGCCACGTTCGAAGCAACGCGCTTCGCGCCAGGCCGCCGCAATTACAACGCCATCGAGATCTACGGCAGCAAGGGCTCCATCCTGTGGAATCAGGAAGAGATGGACGTGTTCCACTATTTCGACCGCGGGGACCCCGCCACGCTCCAGGGTTTCCGCAGGGTGCAGGCGTGCGACATGGGCCATCCCTACGTGCACGCATGGTGGCCGCCGGGACACATCATCGGCTACGAACACCTCTTCGTGCACGAATTGTACGAGTTCCTTTGCGGCCTCAATAAGGCCAAGGGCAATCACCCGACCTTCGCGGACGCCGTGGCCTGCCAGAAGGTGCTCGATGCCGTCGAGCGGGCCGCCCAGACCAGGAAATGGGTGAAGGTACAGTAACGCCCGCCGCGCGCGGGAACGGCGCCGTTGCGGCGCGACATAGGAGATTCAGACCATGAAACTGGGTTTGCTCACCGTCATGTTCGGCAACAAGCCGCTGAAGGACGTGCTCGAACTCGTGCGGCCGCTCGGCCTGGATTGCGTCGAACTGGGCACGGGCAACTATCCGGGCTGCGCGCATGCGCCGCTGGACGAACTGCTCGCGTCGAAACCGAAACGGAACGAACTGCTCGCGCTGCTGAAGGGCGAGGGCCTGTCGATCAGCGCGCTGAGCTGCCACGGCAACTGTCTGCACCCGGACGCGGTCTTCGCGAAGAAGAACCAGCAGGTGCAAACGAAGACAATCCGCCTGGCCGAGATGATGGGCATCAAAGTCGTCATTGATTTCTCGGGCTGCCCCGGCGAGAGCGACAAGGCCAGGAAACCCAACTGGGTGACCTGCGCGTGGCCGCCGGATTACCTCGAAGTGCTCGAATGGCAGTGGTCGAAGAAGGTCATTCCGTACTGGACGAAGCAAGCGAAATTTGCGCGCGACCACGGTGTCTCCGTGGCATTCGAGATGCACCCCGGCTTCGTCGTATACAATCCCGAGACGCTGCTCAAGCTGCGCAACGCCTGCGGCGCGAATCTGGGCGCGAACTTCGACCCAAGCCACCTCTTCTGGCAGGGCATGGACCCATGCGAAGCGGTGAAACTGCTGGGCGGCAAGGCAATCTTCCATGTGCACGCGAAGGATTCGCGCGTCGACCCGGTCAACGCGTCGCGCAACGGCGTGCTCGACACCAAGCACTACGGCGATGAAGCCAACCGCTCGTGGATTTTCCGCACCGTTGGCTATGGCCACAGCCTCGAGTGGTGGAAGGACTTCTTCTCCACGCTGCGGCTCGTCGGCTACGACGGGGCCATCAGCATAGAACACGAAGACAGCCTGATGTCGAGCTGGGAAGGCCTGACCAAGGCGATCGCATTCCTCAAGCAGACGATGATTTTCGAGAAGCCCACGGCCATGACTTGGGCATAGGCGGTTTGTTTCACGCCCATTCGAGGGAGCCGGCTGCGCGGCCGGCTCCCTTTATGTATGGCTTGAGCGCAACGTTGATGACGCAGAGGCCCGCGCAGGCGTGTGACCGTCCATGCAAGTCCATGGCGTCCAGGACGCCACTTCCCGGACCCATGCCCGCGCACGATCAGGGCCGCTACTCGCGAAAGCGCCCTTGCAGCGCGCCGGCCTGTACCTGGCAAATCGCGAGGGCGAGCGCGTCGGCTGCGTCGTCGGGCCGCGGCGGGGCGTCGAGATTGAGCAGTATCTTGATCATGTCCTGCACCTGCCGTTTCTCGGCGCGGCCATAGCCCACGATGGCGGTCTTGGTTTCGGTGGGGCTGTATTCGGTGACGGGCAGGCCGGCTTCTACGGCGGCCAGTGCGAGCACGCCGCGTGCCTGCGCCACGGCGATGCCCGTGGTCACGTTCTGTTTGAAATAGATGCGTTCGAGGACGACGATGTCTGGCCGGTAGACACGGAGGAGCCCGCGCGCCTCGTCATAGATAAGCTTCAACCGGGTCGCGAAGTGGTCCCCGGCGGCGGTAGAGATAACCCCATGCGCCACGTGGCGCAAGCGGTTTGCGTCGCCATCCACGACGCCGTAGCCTGTCGTGGCCGTGCCGGGATCAAGCCCGAGCGCGCGCATTTACTCCGCCATGATCGCGGCCATGGCCTCGTCGGTGATGTTGATGTTCGAGTAGACGTTCTGCACGTCGTCGTGGTCTTCGAGCGTTTCCATGAGCCGCAGCACCGTCGTGGCCGCCTTCGTATCGAGCGTGACCGTGGTCTTCGGCGCCATGGTCAATTTCGCTTCGCCGACTTCGACGCCCGACTTGCCCAGCGCCGTGACCACTGCGTGTAATTCGGACGGCGCGGTGGACAGTTCGTACAGGTCTCCGTCCGTGTCCACGTCTTCCGCGCCCGCCTCGATCGCCTTCTCGAAGATGGCCTCTTCGTCGAGACCTTCCTTCGAAACGGCGACAATCCCCTTCTGTTCGAAGTTCCACGCGACTGCGTTCGTCTCGGCCATGCTGCCGTTATGCCGCATCAGGATATGCCGGATTTCCGCGACGGTGCGGTTCTTGTTGTCCGTGAGCACGTCGATAATCAGCGCGACGCCGCCGCCCGCATAGGCTTCGTAGCGCACTTCCTCGAAAGTCTGCCCCTCGAGTTCGCCCGTACCCTTCTTGACCGCGCGATCGATATTGTCGCTGGGCATGTTCGCGGCGCGCGCGGCCAACAACACGGTGCGCAGACGCGGATTGAATCCCGGGTCGGCGCCGCCGAGTCGCGCGGCCACGGAAATTTCCTTTGCGAGCTTCGAGAAGATCTTGCCGCGCTTCGCGTCGAGCGCGCCCTTCTTATGCTTGATCGTGCTCCATTTAGAATGACCGGACATGGGGTGCGTGCTCCTGGCGTCGTGTCCCTAAACGCATGAATAACAGCGACTTCCAGGTATTATATCAATTGGCGGCCAAACCGCGCAATGGCAGCGTCCTGCATCGGGACGGCCCCGGCAAGAACGTGGTCCTGGATGTGCCAGTGCAGCGAACGCGCGTTTACGACATCCACCTTCCTTCCCAAGCGGTCTTCCAGGTCTTGGATGAGGCCGGCGCCGTCAAGCAGACTGCAACCCTCTTCCAGCGTGACCAGAAGATCGATGTCGCTGTCGTGGCGCGTGTCGCCGCGCGCCACGGAATCGAAGACGCGCACGTTTTCGGGCGAGGGTGCTGCCGCCGCTCCGGGGGTGCGCCGCGGGAGCAGTGATTTTAGAACGCCTCGCCGCGCACGTGGGCCTCGGCGAGTTCGGCGATGCGGTCCTTGTCGAGTTTCGGGAAGAGCACTTCCGGCGTCTGGAGCGGGCTGCCCGCGGGCAGCGGCGTCTTGGCGGCGTTCCAGCCATCCGGCCCGCCGTCCGGACTGCCCTGGGGCAATTCCACGTTGAGGATGCGGCCGAGCGTGCGCGCGCCGCCAGGCAGGAACGGAGCCATGGTATGGCACAGCGCCTTGACGACCTGGCAGCAGACATGGAGCGTCGCGCCGGTGCGGGCCAAGTCGGTTTTGCGCGTGACCCAAGGCTGTTTCATGTCGAAGTACACGTTCGCCTTGCGCCCAAGGTCGATGAACCGTTCAAGCGCTTGGCGGAACCGGAATTCCTCCAGCGATTCGGCGATCGCGTCTACCTGCGCGGGGATCGCGCCGAGCATGGCCTCGTCTTCGGCGTCCAAGGCCGCCGCTTCGGGCACCCTGCTATCGAAATTCTTCACGGTCATCGTGAGCGAGCGGTGCACGAAGTTGCCGACGACGTCGCACAGTTCGCCGTTGTACCGGTGCATGAAATCGTCCCAATCGAAGGCGGAATCCTTCGATTCGGGCGCAATGGCGC